>JANXQO010000002.1 GCA_025353485.1 Chitinophagales bacterium | reverse complement strand
TTGCATAATCATTTTTGTATTGAACCTGCAAAAGGTTGCGTATAAGATCCTGTTGCTGGTAGGTTACTAAAAAAGATAGATAATCAACCTGCTTGTAAACATTTTTTTGTGTTAGCTTTTTTAAAATAATTTCTTCCCTGGTTAGTAAATTAAGCAGCTGCCTGTTAAAATCCATTTGCAGTTGATCGCCATAGGTGGTTATATATTGATTGATGATCGTTTTCTTAATATCCTGCTCAGATATTTTTGATGCGTTTCGTATTGAATCTCCCGTTAATTGCAAATCTTTAAATTGAAAATTTACATACTTTTTTGGGAGAATGTTTTTAGTTGCTGTTATTAAAGCCTGTAGCTGTCCGCCATTGGTTATTGCTGCATCATAGCCATATCCATTTCTTACAGGGGCATAATATGTATTGCCATTCCCAAGTATCTGTACATTTCTTGAAGCGATTAAAATCTGGCTATCAATACTGTTTGATAAAAGCTGGTTACGATAATCATTTAATAAAGGGCTGTTTGTAACAGCGTTGGAAATATAATAATCAAGATTTTTATCCTGTGCAAAAATATACACCGGTATAAAAAAAATGAGAAAAAAAAGAAAACGTTTTCTATTCATAAAATTCAAAAACAGTTGGACAACAAAAAGCTGTCCTAATTTTAATTAGGACAGCTACTTTCTAAAAATATTAATAATTACTCAGCTTTTACAAAATTTCCTTTTTCATCAAAAACAATATCTTTCCCATGCACTTCTGCTTCGTAAGATATTTTCCCTTTTGCATCCGTTACTTTTCCGGCTTCTGTTATCTTAGCTCCTTTGTAATGTTCTTTTACGTAAGCAAGAACGGGCAAAGGCAATTGACTTACCGGAATTGCGTTCACAATTTCGATGAAATCTCCAGCTGGTGTGTATTGAACAGAATTATCTTCTCCTGATTTTCCACCCCAGTTTGCTTCGTAATTACCTTTCTCTTTTTCCCAGGTAACTTTGGAAGCTTCCGGGTATTTTTTTGTGAGGGCGGTTTTAACTACAGGAGGAACAGTTATTTTTTCCTTACCTTCTTTTTCTCCTCTCTCATTTTTCTCGCCTTTTTCTTTTTGAGCAAAAGATGCTGTGCTTACAGCAAATAATATTGCTATGATGGTTACTGTTTTTTTCATTGGTTTCATTTTTTAAGGTTTAATAATAAACAAATCTATAACCTGATTTTGGGGCAAAATTGAAGATTGTGCTTAATACTAATAATTAAAAGTTAATGGTTATTGTATGCAATGTATCTGAATAATTGTATTTAATACCATAACTATATCTTTCGCATATCTTCTTTACAATTGACAGCCCTAATCCTAAAGATTCAGAACTCACTTTATCTTTTTTAAATCTTTCAAATAATTCTGATGGATCAATTTTTAAGGGAAGACCTGTATTTGAAATAAGCAGGTGATTGTTGCTTAAAGTAATTTCAATAATGCCCTTGTCAATATTATGTTTGATTGCATTAGTGATGAGATTGGAAATTAATATTTCAGCAAGCACTTCATTCATATTCATCTTTACATTGTCTTCAATATTTTTTTTGATGGTGATGAATTTTGCAGTAATGAGTTCTTCATAATTAGTAAGGTGTTTATTGATAAGACTGCTAATATTCACTTCTTCGCTTTCCCTGAATTGCTGATTATCTATTTTAGTAAGTAATATTAATGACTGATTTAATTTGGATAAACGATTTGTTGCTTCGTAAACTGACTGTATCGAGTTCATTTGCTCTTCCTTCAAATTTTCTGACTGACTTAGTAATTCTAATTTAGATTTTATGATGGCTAATGGTGTTTGTATTTCATGAGAAGCATTTTCAGTAAAGCTTTTTATTTCATCATAATCCCGGCTCACCCTGCCTGTCATGATACGAACGGCATCATTCAATTCAGTAAATTCATTAATATCGCTTTGTTCAAGCTGTACTTTTTCTTTACCTGA
Organism: Chitinophagales bacterium; assembly: GCA_025353485.1. GTDB lineage: Bacteria > Bacteroidota > Bacteroidia > Chitinophagales > Chitinophagaceae > Ginsengibacter. The sequence goes on along the minus strand of JANXQO010000002.1, from coordinate 41,384 downwards.
CAAATTGAATTGTTTTATTTGCTGCAATGTGCTGTTAAATGGTTTCCAAAGTTTATTAAGTAAGAAACGATTGATTAAGAAGAGCGTGACAAGTAATATCACAAGTATTCCGAGAGTTATTATTACAATAAGTTGAATAAGATCATCTGTTTCTTCCTGGGATTTTCTTATTAGTATTTTGTATTGATTAGCTGCAATTAAAACCGGGAATTGTAATTGACGGTAAGAAACATCTTCATGATGTTCTTTATTAAAAATATCAACGCTGGTATATCTGCGATCTGCTTTTTGATTACCGGATGGAATAAATTCTTCCTGTTCATCTTTATAATTGGTAGGATCAGGTAGCCGGTTATTCTCTTTTATAAAATCTTTTATTTCCAGTTCTTCTACTTTTAAATCCTTGTCCAGTTGGGTAATTAAAACTGACTGAATAAGAAAATAATAACAAATTGCACTTACAAATAAAACAATTATTGTTGCAATTATATTTACCCTGTTATATTTTGAAAGCAGCTTCATCAATCAGTGAATTTATATCCCATTCCATATACTGATTTAATGTAATCAACATTTCCTGCATCTATTATCTTCTTTCGTAAATTTTTTATATGCGTATAAATAAAATCATTATTGCCTTCCATACCATCTCCCCATAAATGCTCTGCAATTGCATTTTTGGAAATAACTTTTTGTTTATTACTTACGAAATATAAGAGCAACTCATATTCTTTCCGGGTAAGTTCCAACGGTTTATTATTTACCAAAACTGATTTTGCTGAGGTATCAATACTAATGCTGTTAAATTTTAAAATATTGTTGCCATCAAAATTTTTTCTTCTGATAATGGCGCCTATCCTTGCGCTTAATTCTGAAAGATGAAAAGGTTTTGGTAAATAGTCATCAGCCCCTAATATTAGCCCCTTCACTTTATCATCAAGAGAATTTCTTGCAGAAATAATTAATACGCCATCCATCTTTTTATTGGCTTTTAATTCCCTGAGTATTTCCAACCCGCTGCCACCGGGAAGGGTAATATCTAAAAGAATGCAATCATAGTCGTATAGCTCAGTTTTTTCCATAGCTTTATTAAATGTGGCAGCTACTTCACAAACATAATCTTCACTCTTAAGATAAGTGACAATGCTTTCACTTAATTCTTTTTCATCTTCTATTATCAGGATCTTCACAAAAATTATTTTTTGAAAAGTTACAAAATGAATCTGAAGTTAAGTTGAAGTAAAACTTTATTAAAGGAAATGGGCAACCGCACATTTAAAACCTTTTTAACATTTTATGCGTATGTAACTTTGCTCTTCCTTTTCAATAAACTAACTAACAATTGAAATCTGACATTGCATATTATCTTTTGTTGCTTTATATAACCGTAATGATTCATCCATTATTGCCTGTTGCTCATGATTGGTGGGAGCATGAGTTTAATGAAACAGAACATTTATCTCATGTTCATAGTCATAATGGAAATGACCATCTTGAAAAAGAATTAAAAAATAGCAATTCAGAAAATACCACTAACAAAAATCAAAATTTATTAAAGGCTGAAGACCAGGTTTTCTTTCATATTTCTCCATCTATATACAACGATAATTTCTCAGTAAATAAGACTCATCTTCAACATCAGCTTTTAAACTTAAACAAACTTGCATTTGTTTTTATATTCTTAAAATCTCCACCGCCTAAATTTTCTTAATAAAATTTTTAAAGTAAAGGATTAACCTGTTAGGTATAATCTGATGATTATGCAAATCATTAATAAAGATTATAACTAATCATTCGTTCAGGGTAATTAAAATGTCCTTGACAATTATTTTATTAAAAGAAAATTTAATTATGATGTATAAATTTTTAGCCGCAATAAGTCTCTCTTTATTGTCATTACACGTTTTATCGCAAAATATTCTCAAGGGAAAAATAACTGATAAAAATACACATGAACCCCTGGAAGCAGCTGTAATCATCAATACCAAAAACAATAGCACTGCGCTTTCTGACAGAAACGGGAGTTTTATTTTAGAAAAGGTAAGCAATAAAGATACCCTTACGATAACATGCATTGGGTATGCATCACAAAAAATAGCTGCAGAAGCGATAGATAAAACGATAGGTATTCAACTTGAAAAAGGTTCAATAAATTTGGAGGACGTTGTAATATCCACCAAAATAAATTCTATTATTACCACCCGTGCACTTAGTAGTTTGGACCTTAATATGAAACCTGCAAGATCAGCTCAGGATTTGCTCAGGCTTGTGCCGGGTTTATTTATAGCACAACAGGTGGGAGGTGGAAAGGCCGAGAAAATATTTTTACGTGGTTTTGATGCAGACCACGGAACAGATGTAAATGTTTCTGTGGATGGTATGCCGGTAAATTTAGTTTCTCATGCCCATGGACATGGATGGGCCGACCTGCACTTTGTGATTCCTGAAACAATAGGAAGTTATGATTTTGGTAAAGGCCCTTATTATACAAGTAAAGGAGATCTTACCACTGCGGGATACGTCGGTTATCATACCCTTACTGTTTTAGATAAAAGTATATTTAAATTAGAAGGAGGGCAATTTAATTCAGGCAGGGCAGTGGCTATGATAAATTTATTAAGCAATAAAGCAAAAGAAAAAGGACAAAGTGCTTATTTGGCCGGTGAAGGATTATATACTGATGGGCCTTTTAATTATGGCCAAAATTTTAGCCGGTTTAATTTGTTTGGTAAATTCAATACAGCTATAGGAACGAATAACAAATTATCTGTGATACTTTCCACATTCACTTCCAAATGGAGGGCATCAGGTGAAATACCAGACAGGGCAATATCAGAAGGATATATTCATGATCGGTTTGGTGTAATTGACAGTGGGCAAAGTGGCAATGTAAGAAGATCAAATGCGATAGTAAAACTTGTTTCTTCTCCTGGTAAAAACTTCACATTTGAAAATGAAGCTTATTACAGCAGATATTATTTCAACCTCTTTACCAATTTTACATTTTATCTTGTTGACCCTGTTTTGGGAGATGAATTTAATCAGCATGAAGAAAGAGATTTATATGGATATAACAGTAAACTTTCTCATCAAAATATTTTGGGTAATTCCATTCTTACTTCTATAGCAGGCGTGGGAATAAGGTATGATAAAACTCATCCAAGCTGGTTAGCTCATTCACTTGATCACACAGTTTTAAATTTTCTGCAATTAGGAAATATTAAAGAAACAAATGTAAACGGCTATCTTGATGAAACCCTTGAAACAGGAAAATGGCTTTTTAATGCAGGTGTAAGGTTCGACTATTTTAATTTTTATTATAATAACACTGCGCCTGCTTCGGATAGTGCAGCAAAAGTTTATGAGGGTAAAGATAACACTCAGCAAAAGTCAGTAGTTAGCCCAAAATTAAATATACAATACACCGTAAATCCTCACTTTCAGTTGTACTATAAAATTGGTAAAGGTTTCCATTCAAATGATGCAAGAGTTGTTATTGCAGGCAACGGTATAAAAACTTTACCATTGGCTTATGGCTCTGATCTGGGGTTTAACTGGAAACCCTTGCCACGCCTATATATTAACGCAGCTCTCTGGTATATTTTTTTAGAGCAGGAGTTTACTTACGGGTCTGACTATGGCGATGACGCTGTTAAACCCGGCGGAAGAACAGTAAGAATGGGTATTGATTTTTCAGCACGTTATCAAATTAACCATTGGCTATATAGCGATTTAAATCTTAACGCCGCAAGACCAAGAAGCATTGATGATTCCAAAGGCCAGGATTACCTTCCGACAGCTCCTACACTTACAAGCACAGGTGGATTATATGCAAGATTTAAAAATGGGTTTAACGGCGGCATAAGTTACAGATATATACATAACATGTCTGCCAATGGAGATTACAGTTTAACGGCTAAAGGTTATTTTCTTACAGACCTCACAGCCAATTATACAAAAAAGAAATACGAAATAGGAATCTCTATTGAAAATCTTTTAAATCAAAAATGGTATGAATCGCAGATTGAATACGTATCCCGACTGAGAAATGAAGTAGCTCCAGTAGATGAAGTAAGTTATACCGCCGGCGTTCCTTTTTTTGCTAAACTTAAATTTTCTATATTTTTTTAAAAGGGTTGATTAAGGAGGTAATAATTTTTTTATAAAATATATTTATAAAATGAAAATTTTTTAAATCCAATACTCCTTAATCAATATTTAATTAAAAAGGTATAAGCACAAAACAAAATAAATTCTGAAAATAAATAAACATCCTTCAATACTTTTCTTACGTTCAACTTTCTGTATACCCGCTATCAATAATCATTGCATTAACTGCAGCCTTTTTGGACGTATCAGCGTATAGTTTATTTTAAATGTATATTTTTATTAAGGTTTATACTTCCAATGTTTTAATTAAGCAGGACGTTAAAAGAAGAAGAGATAGATTAGTGCCGCTATCATTAGTATTCTATAAGACAAATCAAAAAAGCTGCTCTCACCTGTGGAGGGAATCTGTTTAGTTTTAGTCATATCATTTTTGAGTAAATGCCATTCATTAAAGTGATAAAAAATAAATTTAAATCACAAACTATTCTTCTATTGAGTTTTATTTTTATAAAGAGGTTTACATTCCGATAAAAGTATCCTCACGATTTTTTTCTCTGAATGTTCATCGAACGTTTTAATATCATCCCATGCTTTTAAAAAAACATTCTTTAGAAATTCTTCTGCCTCTTCTTTGGTATCAGCATACTGTGTAATAAAGCCAAATGCTTTGGGTGCATATTTATCATACAACAATTCAAAATTTTCGTAATCATGATAAGCATTTTGCTCTTTATTATCTGTAGTAGAAATTCTCAATTTTTGCATTTTCAAGTGAATCGTAATAATTTTTAAGGGCCGCCGGCACTACAGGCGGCCCTGGTTTTGTATGCCATGCAATCTACATTTTGTGTTGCATCGGCTTGTCCATTTTCATCTTACTCATCTTTCCATTCATATACATGCATTCCCCATCTTTCATCATCATGGTTTTACCATTTTTCATTTTTACCGATCCATCTGCCATAACCATTGTGCCATTTGACATCTTCATGTCTTTGTCCATAGCCATGGTGTTACCACCTTTCATCACCATCATTTTACCACCTTCCATCATAACACAATCTTTTTTCATTCCCATCTTATGATTCATTTTGTCCTGCGCAAATACCCCTGCGCTTAATGTGATTGCAACAACCAAAATCAGTATTTTTTTCATATATAAAAGTTTGGGGCTTTCCCCAGCCAGGCTGGAGATTGCCGGTTTAAGATAAATGAGAACCTGTTATTCAGATAATCAAGCATTATTGAAGTAGTTAAATTAATTTATCACATTTTCATGTATCCAATATCTGTCCAGAGGAAAGGAAGAAGTTATATAATTATAGATAAGGTTTGCATAATTCACACATTGATTAACTAAATATCATCCAAAGATGTACGGCTTTTATTTTTCATTGCCTTGAAAAAGGTGGGTGTAAAACCGGTAACTTTTTTAAATTGGTTGGATAGATGTGCAATGCTGCTATAGTTAAGCATTGCGGCAATTTCTGTAATATTAAATTCATTGTACATTAAAAGCTCTTTTACTCTTTCTATTTTATGAGATATAATAAAATGCTCAATGGTGATGCCTTCAACTTCAGAAAAAATGTTGGATAAATAGGTGTAATCGTGAAGCAGTTTTTTACTTATGTAGTCAGAATAATTTGTGTCTGGAAATTTATTAGAAACATGAACCATTTCTATAATCACAGCTTTTATTCTTTCAATAATAATAGCTTTTCTGTCATCCAGTAAATCAAAATCCCATTTTTGCAACGCTGTTTTTAATTCATAATATTTTATTTCAGTAAGTTTTTCCGTAAGCTCTGCTTCTCCCAGCGCTATCACATTATATTCAATTCCGAGTTTTTCCAATTCGGACATTACAAGCATTTTACAACGGTTGCTGACCATATTTTTAATGAATATTTTCATCACCAGGAGTTAATATTTTTTGTGGCAGGTTAATTTTTTGCCTATACATTTTTAAACCCCTGATCCCATTTTTCTTCTATAACAGCAGCTATTAAATAATATATTTCATCAGGGTTAACGGGCTTGCTTATGAAATGTGCAGCCCCCATTTTTTTTAACTCAGCAGCATCCTCTACTTCCCGTGAAGTTGTGTATATGATAACAGGAATGTGCAGCAACCTTGTATCTTTTTTAATTTCTTCAAGGCATTTTTTTCCGCTAAAGCGGGGCATCCTTAAATCTAAAAAAATATAATCAGGAAGTTTATTTTCTTTACTTTTCAACATCTGCAATGCTTCCTGTCCATCATTTGCAGTAACACAGATAATATCCTTATCAACTTCCCTGGCAGATTCAATAAACAATTGCCTGTCATCTTCATCGTCATCTACAATAAGTAATACAATATTTTCTGTCATATTTTAATATTTTTATTTTGATTGTTTAACGGGTAAAATTATATGAAACGTTGCGCCTTTATTTTCCTTTCCTACAGCAAATATTCTTCCATGATGATTATCAACTATCCTTTTACATAAAGCAAGACCTATTCCTGTACCTGAATATTGTTGATGATCGTTCAACCGGTGAAAGATCAAAAAGATATCTTCGGCAAATTGCTGGTCAAAACCAATTCCGTTATCCTCAAAAATAATTTCATAGTAAGAAAGCGAAGGATCCAAATCAGGATATTTTTTTACTTCTTTTGATAAAAGTTTTTTGGAAGTAATAGTTATTATGGGCTGAATGTTATTGTTGAAAAATTTAATAGAATTACTTAACAAATTATAAAGCAATTGATTTATTTGTACAGCAATGGCTTCAACAGCAGGTAAATTTCCTTTGCTGATAATAACTTTCTTTTCCTGGATGAGTACTTCAAAATCTTTTAAAACATTATTTAAAATTTCGTTTAGATCAGTATTTATAAATGCATGTTCTGATTGAGTTATTCGTGAAAAATTAAGAACATCCCTTATGAGAACTGACATGCGTTTGGAGGAACTTTTAATTTTTTCGATTAATACTTTTGCCTCAGCAGGAATATCATTTTTGTATCGCTGTTCTAAAAGAATAGTAAAAGTTTGAATTTTACGCAAAGGTTCCTGAAGATCGTGAGATGCAATAGATGCAAACTGCCGCAGGTTTTCATTTGAATGCTGAAGATGGATATTAGATTCTATAAGCGCTTTTGTTCTTTCCTGCACCTGCCTTTCTAATTCCTGTAAAAATAATTTTTGTTCATGTATATCAGTAGAAGTGCCTACCCATAAAATTATTTCTCCTTTTTCATTTTGTACAGCAGCAGCCTGTGATATATGCCAGCGATACGTTTGATCAATATTTCTTTTTAAAAGAGATTCAAAATAGAAATCTTCTCCTGTTTGTAAACAACGCTCCCAGGTTTTGTTACGCATTTCAAACATATCCGGATGAACGATTGATTTCCATTTCCAATCTTTTTTAGATTGTTCAATACTCATTCCCGTGTATTCATAAAACCGTTTATTATAAAAACTATAAGGGCCATCAGGCGATGCAACCCAGGCGATCTCCGGAATTGTTTCTGCCATTGTTCGAAATAGCTTTTCGTTTTCCTCTACTTTTTTATGCGCTATTGCCTGGGCAGTAATGTCCTGCAAAGTTCCATTAAAACGATAGCAAATTTCTTCCTCATTAAACCATGCTTTGCCTTTTGCTCTTACTATCCGATCCTTACCTGTAAACGGATGAACAATAGTGTATTCAATATCATAATTACCACCCGATGAATATTGTAAAGAATGTTGGATGGCCTTAACTACACGTGGTCTGTCTTTTTCAGCAACTATTGTAAGAGCCAACGATAGTTCAATATCTTCCTTGAGTGGTAAGCCAGCCCATTCTTTTAATCTGTCATTGCCTTTAAGTTTATTAGTCAGCGGGTCTAAATCCCACGTACCCAACTCCGCAGCTTCAATAGCAAATTGCAATTGGTTATTACTTTCTTCAAGCAGTTTAATATTATTTACTTTTTCTGTTGTTTCACTACAGGTAACAAACACCCCTGCCGGTTTTCCCGATTCATCAGGTAGGGGACTGTAACTAAATGTCCAATACACATCTTCAATTTTACCGTTGCGATAAATAGGAATAAGCTGGTCTTCGCTCCATGTGGCTTCGCCACCAGTCAGTATCTTATCAATGAGAGGTTTGATAATATGCCATATTTCAGGCCATGCTTCTTCTCCTCTCATACCTAATATGGATGGGTGTTTCCCGTTTTGTCCCAAGCTTGGGCGATAGGCGTCATTGTAAAAACAAATTAACTCAGGCCCCCAAAACAAAAACATAGGAAATTTTGAATGCAGGATAATACTTAATGAAGTGTGTAAACTTTGTGACCATTTTTCAGGGTTACCAATCGGTGTTTTGCTCCAGTCTTTATTACTGGTAAGATCACCCATCTCACCACCTCCTCTAATAAATTGAATAGGATTAGTTACCGGCTTCATAAAAAAATATTTAGCGCTAAAAACGGTTAGTGAAAAATTAATTGAAGAAAGTTATTATTCATAAAATTAGGAAAGAAACATTGTAGTAATCTTTCCCATCTGTATCAATTCATTGATTTTATTCCCGCATCAATTAAATAAAAATATTATGAACTAAATAATCATTACTTATAATCTATGGCATGATATTTACTTCTATAAAAAATCTTAACAAAAACAATTTATAATGAGAAAATTAATTTTCACAGTTGTTGTATTTTTTATTTATGCAACAGCATTAACTACACTTCCATCCTGTAACTCAAACTCAACAATTAAAAATGACAGCACAATGAACAATACTGATACCATCACCGGAAAAGCAATAAAACCTAAAGGGCCAAAACCTGAGTGGGCACCAAATATAACACCTGAAATGCAGACTGTGATTGAGAAATTAGAAAGCTTTGGCACACCGCCGCTCCCTACTTTAACGCCACAGGTAGCCAGAACAAAACCTTCGCCTGCAGATGCTGCAATGGGTGTAATAAAAGACAATAATATCCCTATGCCACCACCACAGGTTGATACTTCAGGAAAGGATATACCGGTTAGCGGTGGAACTATTCATCTAAGAATTTATACACCAAAAGCAGCCATGGATTCTTTCCCGGTTATCGTTTATTATCATGGAGGTGGTTGGGTAATTGCTGATCTTAATACATATGATGCTTCTGCAAAAGCAATATCAGAGCAAACAGGTGCGGTGGTAGTATCAGTAGCATACAGGCAGGCACCGGAGTTTAAATTCCCTACAGCTCACAACGATTCGTATGCAGCCTATCAATGGGTTTTAAATAATGCTGCTTCCATAAAAGGTAATAGTAAAAAAATTGCATTGGTTGGTGAAAGTGCGGGGGGTAACCTGGCAGCATCAGTGAGTATGATGGCAAGAGATAACCATGTTGCATTGCCCATTTATCAGGTTCTTGTATACCCTATTGCAGGGTATGATTTAAACACTGAATCTTATCAAAAAAATGAAAAAGCAAAACCTTTAGATAAAGGATTGATGAAATGGTTTTTTGATAACTATCTTCCAAATACAGCAGCAGGAAGTGATCCTAAAATTTCTTTGGTAAAAGCAAATTTGAAAGGAATGCCATCTACAACAATCATCACTGCGGAGTATGACCCTTTGCAAACCGAAGGCAAAATGCTTGCCGATGAATTTAAAAAAGCAGGGGTTACCGTTAATTACAAAAATTATGATGGCGTTACGCATGAGTTTTTTGGTATGGCAGCTATACTACCGGAAGCGAAGCAGGCACAGGCTTTAGCCGCTGCTGATTTAAAAAACGCTTTCAAATAAATTACTGTAGAAAATACAGTTAACAAAAAATAAATTGATTTATATTGATAATAAGTAGGAGTGAAGCTGTAAATGAAGGCTAAATAAAATCTGCCATTCACCTAATTTCGTAATTAATTCAAATTTATTCATCATTTAATTTATAAAAAAAATGCTATCTACTTTATTAAACGCCGTATTACTTCTTTCAATGCCTGGTGGCTCTGAATGGATATTAATTCTATTGGTTGTACTCTTATTTTTTGGAGGTAAAAAAATACCCGATCTGATGAAGGGTATCGGAAGGGGAGTTCGCGAATTCAATGATGCTAAAACTAATGTGAAAGATCAAATTGCTGAAGGGATGAAAGAAAAAGATTCAACCCCTACAACCCAAACTGAAATTCCGGTTGTAAGTACACAACATTAAGTTTTAACTTAACTAAATAATAATGGGAGTTTGTCTATTTTTTATAGACAGGCTCCCATTATTTATTATACAGAATTTGTTAGATGAAAGATCTGGATGTTACTTGGTTTGATAATAAGCTTTCCGGTACAAAACAAATGAGGAGATTATGATTGAAAATTCACAAAATAAAAAGCCAAAGGAATCTCTTCACACAAAACCATATTCCATTTTTATATTCTTGAGATAATCAATGATTCATTTGTGAAATTAGGTTTCTCTAAACCACTTCTTACGTTCTCAATCTGTTAATGCTACTGCATCTAAGAAACACAATTTATTTTAATGCAGTCAGAAGTCTTAAAATTTTTTATAATAAAAATGGTTATGTATTTTATATACATAACCATTTTATTTTTATAAAACCAAAACTGAGAAAATCTATACAATAAACGGGTCCACAATTGTAAGAACCTGAGCTTTTGTTAATGGCTCATCAAATGATTCTGATGCTGCTTTATCAGTAATAAAACTATTGCCGCCTATACCAATAATATTTACCGTGGCCTGTGTAGTTACTTCTTCGCCTGCAAAACTCAAATTAATATTTGCCTGGGCAGGAGGATAATCAATACCACTATAGTTTAAGGTTATCCACGGTTTTAATGGTTTTTGCCCGGCTGGTATAGCTGCATCCAATGCTCTTCTCATTTGACGAATATGAGATGCGTGTCTTGCTTCAACAGAATGAATCTCTAAAGCTGCTGTAAGATATGGTCTGCTTGATTGCAAATTAGGCGCTTGCCCTTTGTATGCTCTAACTCCGGTATCTTCAAAAGTTTGAGCCATTGCCAGCTGAACTGCATAGCTTGCAAGATAACCTGCAAATGGCCCTGTACCTGAACCTTTACCACCTGTAAGATCAAAAGTGGGTGAAGCAACAGCTGCTGCTCCTAATGCACCTTTAAGAAATGCTACGTGAGCATTTTCATCATTTTTAATTTTTGTTAAGGCTGTCTGATCCGCTGCTGAAGCTGTAAGGTAGCCTGCAGATCCTGCGATCTTATTATAAAATGCTGCCTCAAGATATTCTAAGGTTAAAGCAAAATTTAAAGTATCGGTTACCAGGTCGGTTACAGAACTTGTTTTGCCATAAGCTGTATTAAGCATTGACCCAAATGCAATAGGTAATGATGCCAGCGCTACTTTACCGGAAAGATTTGCAAATTTTTTCATTGCCTTTCTCCGTGTATCAAGCCTGTCATATACCTCAGGATCCACTTTTTCTATTTCAGAAATTATATTTTGTAAATTCATGATATTAAAATTTAAGAGGGTAAATTACTAGCGTTTATTTGTGTTTTAATATAAGTGCCCGCAATTGCCAATACTTGTGCAGGTGTGCGTGCGCTGTCTAAGGCATTAGCATCTACTGTGGCTGCAAATGTACCGGGAGCAATAAGATCAGCAATTAAAGCAGCATGTCGTGCTTCTACTGAAACTATTTTTCCTGCAAGTGTTAAGTAGGTTGGGCCATTACCTGTAGTAGAAATTAATTGGCCTGCCCCGTTATAAGCTGTAACTCCTAAATCTTCAAAAGCTTTTGCAGTAGCCAACACACTTGTTCTGCTGGTAAAATCTATTGAAGAAAAGTTTACTTCTAATCCCGGGATAATTGAAGATGGCGCTGCTGCTGTTATAGCTGCTTTAAAAAATTCGCGGTGAGCAACTTCATGATTTCTTATGTCAGTCATATACTCTGTTTCCAGAGCGGATATACCTGAATAAGGGGTAAGAACTACCTGGGTATAAAATGCCGCTTCCAATTGCTCAAGTGCATAGGCATAATTTAAAATTCCTACGTCTCCGCTTCCAAGGTCTACTCCGGTATTATTTACTATAGGATCTTTTTTGCAGGATGCGGCAGTTGCTAATAATGCTGAGGTAGCACCAACATATCCCAAAAATCTTCTTCTTGAAAAGGGTTGAATAATACGCTCTTCATTCAATGCAATCTGATCGTCAGATGTTTTTGTTGTTTGCATAAATTAGAGATTTTAATTTTGAAAAGATTATTTTTTTGAGTTTTATTTATTTTTCTAACTCATATCCATGTACGGGCAAATCGCATACCTTGGATTTTTTATAAATAAATAATGTAAAAAATGTTATGGTTAATTACCCCAAAGCCTTATCCAATAACAATTTCAGCCGTATGCTATTAAATTTTGCAGGTAGTTGAATGTTTTATTGTTTGGGTATGCTGATGATTTATGATGTAGAAAGCTAAACAATCACAGAAAGAATATTTACAGTATTGAGGTTTCTATAAAGTGAAGGGATTCTTTTACCGATCTTTTGAAAACTATTTTTGAGAAATTTTTTCTGTGGCAGGACAGTGGAATTTTTCCGGAAATTATGACTTCTTTTTTATTAATATATTTCTCAACTTCTGAAATGAATTTATTAAACTTAAATTTTATTCCCGGCGTTGAAAGATGAATGTAGAAGAAATCAGGGTTTTTTGATTTGCAAATAAATTCAACTTCATGTATTGGTACATCAGCGCCTAAATAAATTATATTATATCCGCTGCTTTTTAAGTGGTAACTCATTAAAAGCAACCCCATATCGTTGTTAGCAGCCGTTGGCAAAAAAAGGCATGCGCATTTTGCATTTTTATTGTCAGCTGGTTTTATTTTTTCAAGTGCGGCAAATATTTTTTGTTTAATAATAAAGAACACCCAATGTTTTAATGCCGGGTTAATATTTTTTAACTGCCAGAGCGTTTCTGATTTTTGCAATAAAGGAGAAAGAATTTTTAAAACAGTTTTTTGTAATCCTTCATCGTTGGTATGGGCTTGTAATAATTTTTCAAAGCCAACAATATCTGCATCAATAATTTTATGTATCAGCTGGTTTATAACTATATCTGTTTTTTCAGAAATAGAATTGATCTCTGTTGTTATTATATGTTCAGGCATTTTTGCTATTGCCGAAATTTTATGCCCATATTTATTGAGCAACGCAATATTTAAAATGGTTTTAATTTCAATAGAATCGTAATACCTGATGTTAGTTAGGCTGCGTTGCGGATTTAAAATGGAATATCTTTTTTCCCAGGCTCTTATAGTGTGATCTTTTATGCCTGATAAGTTTTCGGCATCTTTCATGGTAAATAACATATTGGCATATACGGGATATTTTGTTTAAGAGATTTATCCAAAAAGAGCCTTAAATGTTAACAGAAATAAAAAATAAACCTTTCGTTTATATGCTTCTTTTAATATTTTAGCAGAGAGTAATTAGAGCTTTATCTTTGCAAACTATTATGACAAAAAACAAGGAAGAAGTGCAGGATGGACTGCCGGAAGATGCAATTGCAGTTTTTGGTGCAAGGGTTCACAATCTTAAAAATATTGATATAACAATCCCCAAAAATAAATTAGTTGTTATTACTGGTATTAGCGGAAGCGGCAAATCCTCGTTAGCTTTTGATACAATTTATGCTGAGGGGCAAAGGCGTTACATGGAAAGTTTTTCTGCTTATGCAAGACAGTTCATTGGTGATATGGAACGCCCCGATGTTGACAAGATCACAGGGCTTTCTCCCGTTATTTCTATTGAACAAAAAACTACAAACAAAAATCCCAGAAGCACTGTAGGAACTGTTACAGAAGTCTATGACTTTTTCAGATTGTTATTTGCCAGAATAGGAGAGGCATATAGTTATAACACCGGCAAAAAAATGGTTAAGTGGAGCGAAGAGGAAATTGTAGAAAATATTTTTAAAAGGTTTAAGAATAAAAAAATTTCTTTGCTTGCGCCTTTGGTTCGTGGCCGCAAAGGGCATTACAGGGAATTGTTTGAGGATGTAAGAAAAAAAGGTTTTTTAAAAGTGAGGGTTGATGGTGAAGTAAAGGATCTTGTTGCGAAGATGCAGGTAGACCGTTATAAAATTCATGATATTGAATTGGTAGTTGATAGGTTGCAGGTAACTGATGATATGAAAGTACGCCTTAGCCAGAGCGTACAAAAATGTTTGCAGTTGGGTAAAGATCTCATGTTCATATCGGCCTCCCCAAACCCCGCAGAAGTACCAACACACAAAACCTCTGCAAAAGATTTTAAAATTGCAAAAGATAACTTGCTGCAATCTTCTGTGTTTTCTCCCCCATTGGGGGAGATAGAGGGGGCTTCATATTCAAAACAATTAATGTGCGAAGAAACCGGTATTAGTTATGAAGAACCTTCGCCCAATAGTTTTTCTTTTAATTCACCTTATGGCGCATGCCCCACCTGCAAAGGACTTGGGAGTGTGTACCAGATAAATCCAGAGTCAATAATTCCTGATTGGAAATTAAGTATTAATGAAGGTGGAATTACACCGCTGGGGGAAGAACGGCAAGCGTATGTTTTTAAACAGGTTCAGCAGGTTGCAAAAAAGCATAAAATAAATTTAGATAAGCCATTAAAAGAATTACCTCCAAAATCATTAAATATTTTGTTGTACGGTAAGGAAGAAGTGAACGGTGATGATACAGTAGATTTTGACCTTAATGAAACAATTATTTCAGAAAATCCCGATAGCTATCGGGATGAAGAAACCGATGGAGCGAAAGCATATTATACAACCGGGTATGAAGGGATAATAAATATGCTTAAAAGATGGTTTAGTGCAAGCACAACCAGTGAGGGAATGAGAGCATGGGTAGAAAAATATTTTCAATTAAAAACCTGTACTACCTGTAATGGAAAAAGATTGCGCAAAGAAAGTTTATGGTTTAAAATTGATGGAAGAGATATTGCTGAATTAAGCGAATTAAATCTTGATAAATTAATTGTTTGGTTTGATGATATTGAAGATAGGTTAAGCAACCGGCAAAACCAGATTGCAAAAGATATTTTAAAAGAGATAAGAGACCGCCTGCAGTTTTTATTAGATGTGGGTTTAAATTATCTCAGTATGAACCGTTCTTCTAAAAGCCTTAGTGGTGGCGAATCTCAACGTATACGGCTGGCAACGCAAATTGGTTCTCAACTACAAGGCATTACGTATATTTTAGATGAGCCCAGCATCGGATTGCATCAAAGAGATAATCATCGCCTGATAGATGCATTAAATAATTTGCGCAATATCGGCAACAGTGTAATAGTTGTTGAGCATGATAAAGATATTATGCTGGCTGCAGATTATTTAATTGATATTGGCCCCGATGCAGGCAAACATGGAGGAGAAATAGTTGCAGCAGGTATACCGGAAGATCTTTTGAAATTAGATACGGTAACTTCTTCTTACCTCAATGGCCATAGAAAAATTCCTGTTCCAAAAGAAAGAAGAAAAGGAAATGGCAAAACATTAAAATTAAAAGGAGCTTCAGGAAATAATTTAAAAGATGTATCTGCAACATTTCCTTTAGGAAAATTTATTTGCATTACCGGTGTAAGCGGAAGCGGTAAATCAACATTAATAAATGAAACGCTTTATCCAATTTTAAGTAAACATGCATACAATAGTAAAATGACACCGCTGGAATTTAAAACTATTGATGGATTGGAAAATATTGATAAGGTGATCGAAATAAACCAGTCTCCAATAGGACGAACACCAAGAAGTAACCCTGCAACATATTGCGGATTTTTTACTGACATAAGAACATTATTTGCGGCGGTGCCTGAAGCAAAAATAAGAGGCTACACTCCGGGGCGTTTTTCTTTTAATGTAAAAAGCGGAAGGTGCGATGTTTGCGAAGGCGGTGGAATGAAAGTTATAGAAATGAATTTTTTGCCTGATGTATATGTGCATTGCGAAAAGTGTAATGGTAAAAGATACAACCGTGAAACACTGGAGATACGGTATAAAGGAAAATCTATCAGCGATGTACTGGATATGACAGTTGATGAAGCTGTAGAGTTTTTTCAAAACGTACCCTATATATATAGAAAGATAAAAGTGTTGCAGGAAGTAGGATTAGGATATATTACTTTAGGACAAAGCGCTGTAACGCTTAGTGGTGGAGAAGCACAGCGGGTAAAGCTTTCAACTGAATTGGGGAAAAGAGATACGGGCAAAACATTTTATATTTTAGATGAGCCTACAACGGGTTTGCATTTCCAGGATATTCAGCACCTGGCTGATGTATTAAATAAATTAGTTGACAGGGGAAATACAGTTTTAGTGATAGAACATAATATGGATGTTATTAAAATTGCTGACCATATAATTGATCTTGGTCCGGAAGGAGGAGATGAAGGTGGAAGAATTTTATTTGAAGGAACTCCGGAGAATCTTACAAAAAATAAAGAAAGTTACACAGCTAAATTTTTAAAACAGGAATTAAATGTTTAAGCTTTACTGCAGAGAACAAAGAAGCAGAGTTTACGCAGAGAAATAGCCTAAAAGAATTATTTACAATTTTTAACCTGCTCTGCGTTAGCTCTGTTAACTCCTGTTCTCTGCTGTTTTATATTGTTATGTTTTCCTAAAAAAATTATTTAAATAAGAAAGTTAAGAACCGAATAAATGGTTGTAAAAAAAATTGGCAAAGCATAGTAACAAAGTTAAAAGAATGTGGTTTCAGGGGTTACATTACACATGAATGTGTATCGTTTTCCGGGCTTAACTTTTATTATATGCTTTGCCGGTATTACTCATAGATGAACAACATTTATACTATCTTAATTCTATTTTTCCATTTTTTAATCTTTCATCATTACTAAAAAAATCATAGATGTAAATACCTCTTTCTAATTGTGTAATGCTTATTTTTTTTGATCCATACATATTTAATTCTTTTATCAAACTGCCATCTACCGTAAACATGTAAAACCGGATATTAATATTTTTAGATGTTTTTACTGATACTGTAATACCTCCATTTTCCTGCACAACATTTAAAATTGCGTCAGCATTTAAAAATTTAGTCTCCCGGGATGATGTTATAAAACCTCCGGTTAAAAAGAAACATGAAAATAATATTGCACATCTCAATAAAAAATATTTTATACTAATCAACTTCATAATTGTTTTTTAAAATTTAGCGGGACATCTTAACTGGTGTAATACTTTTCTTTGAATATCATTTTCATAAATGTTACCTAACCTTACACCAAATTTCAGGAGAAATGAGAAATAGGCATCGTCCTGCTTTGGATTGCCTCTTTGTGTTCCGGGGGCATACCTTGTAACGCCGGGTGTAACAATTCCATAAACCTTATCATGTATCTGGCGTGCAATGGCAGCATCGGATGCTGAAAGATATTTGCTGAATAATGCAGGATCAATATAATTTGTGCTTACATCATCAATATAATCTGTAAAAGATTTGCGGTATAAAAATTCAGAGCTTACGTTAAATCTGTCGGAGATAAAATATTTTATTCCGCCACCCATTGGTATATTAAACTGGGTAAGAGAATAGGGTTTTCTATTTGGATATTCTGCCATCCCTTCCCCCTCTGTACGTAACGGGTGAAGATAATACCAGGTTTTATTTCCACTGGCATCTGTAAGAGAACCTTGTGGGTTAAAGTGAAACATACCAATACCGATAACACCATAGGGACGCATCCGGGGATTGGTTTCTGCAATAGCATTAAATAACATTGAAGGAAAAATTTCTGCAGCTATATATATTTCAGAAATATTAGTTCTGAAGTCAAGATTTCTTTGCTTACGCCATAATTCATCAACTCCTTTTGTATTTACGGCTGCATCATCTGCCTCAAGGGTTCCGGATTGTACAGCCAGCCTGAATCCCAGCCAATCAGTTGGATAAGCAGCAATAAATACCCCTTTCATTATATTGGTAAACTGCAGGTTTACATCTTTTATAAATCTTGTTCCTTTACCGGCGTTACCTCCCAGATCTCCTAAAAAAAAAGAGGGCCCAACATTAATACCGGCTTCCCAAATTACTTTGCCGGTTTGAAAAATTAAATTTTGTGAAAAGCTTTTTATAGAAAATAAAAGGCTGAGAGTAAGTATGAGACACGTATGGTTAAAAACGGTTTGTAAACGTTTTTTCATAAGAAGATCAGATTTGTCTTTCTAAAAGATTTGGATACAAAAACACACCGGTAATTAAGCCATTATTTTATTTATTGCAATAACCTAATGCCCGATGGGGAGATAACGAAGTATTTTGGGGTTTTATTGCCTTAGAATTGGGTTAATTGCAGATCATTATTATATGTTTAATGCCATCTTCTAAATAAACATCGCTGCTTTTTATAAAACCAAGTGACTCATAAAAGCTTTTAAGATATAACTGTGCCCCAATCCTTACAGGCATTTTTCCAAATAATTCATAAAGTTTTTCAATTGATCTTACCATAAGTTCCTTACCAATTTTAGTTCTCCTTATAGAAGGTGAAGTAACAACTCTGCCTATAGACATTTCCTGATAAGCAATCCCCGGAGGAATTAACCGGGTATAGGCAACCAGTTTATTTTGCTTCCATCCCATAAAATGATATGAGTGTTGGTCCTTATCATCACAATCCTGGTAAGCACAATTTTGTTCAATAACAAAAACTTCATTTCTTAATTGTAAGATTGAATATAATTCCCGGGGCGTTAAAGTATTAAATGCTTTGCATGACCAGATAATATCCATGCTGCAAATTAACTATGGATTCAATTAAGAGTAAAAAGAATTTATTGTGAAGATGATGATGTTTTGTAGTACAGGGGTAATAATATAAGAGTAAGAGTGCCGGAGAATTAAGGGCATAAAAAAAGCACCAAGTTTTGTTTTTATACCCGCCGAAGCTTGTATTCTTACTAACCCGATGCTTTTGCTTTTAATTCAGTGAATCTTTTTGCAAATTTTCACTTCCCTAATTGCTTGCACAAGATAGTATAGGAGAGAAGGGTTTTCCAAATATCTTTATGTTTTAATATTCACCTCTTTTAAACCAGATTATTCACAGACGCAAAGGCAGAAATAAACATAATACCGGGCTATATGCACATTTAATATCCATATTTATTTTTCCATCTTTCTTTTAAAAATTTTCTAAGCTCATTCTCTCTTGCATTCTCTCCCGGATTATAAAATCTTGTGCCCTTTATTTCATCCGGAAGATATTCCTGTTCAATAAAATTGCCTTCACCGGAATGTGAGTATTTATAATCTTTTCCGTAATTCAAATTCTTCATAAGTTTTGTTGGGGCATTGCGGATATGCAATGGCACAGCCAGATCACCATGTTGCCTAACCGCTTCCATTGCATCACCAATTGCCGCATAACTTGCATTACTTTTTACAGATGAAGCAAGGTAAGTGGCGCATTGTGATAAAATAATTCTTGCCTCCGGATAACCAATTTTATTTACAGCATCAAATGAAGCATTGGCAAGCAGCAAAGCATTTGGATTGGCATTACCAACATCTTCGCTGGCAAATATTACCATCCTGCGTGCAATAAATTTTACATCTTCTCCACCTTCTATCATTCGTGCAAGCCAATATACAGCGCCGTTGGGGTCGCTGCCTCTCATGCTTTTAATAAAGGCAGAAATGATATCATAATGCTGCTCTCCTTTTTTATCATACAAAGCAATTTTTTGTTGTGCAACTTTCATCACCAATTCATCAGTTATTATCAAACTTTTGGAAAGTTCTGAACTTTCCAAAAGTTGGCTGGATACTAATTCCAAAAGATTGTACAATTTTCTTGCATCGCCTCCGGAAATATTCAGCAGTGCTTCTGTTTCTTTTAATTCAACTTTTTTTTCTTTTAAAAAAATATCTTTTTCAAGTGCCTCATGTAATAATTTAGTAAGATCTTTTTCATTCAAAGGCTTTAAAACATATACCTGGCAACGGCTTAGCAAAGCGCTGTTAACTTCAAAAGAAGGGTTTTCTGTTGTAGCGCCAATTAAAGTAATGATACCTTTTTCCACAGCGCCAAGCAATGCATCCTGCTGACCTTTATTAAAGCGGTGAATCTCATCAATAAATAAAATTGTTTTTTCTTTTGTCTTTGCCTCTTCAATTATTTCCCTTACTTCTTTTACCCCGGCAGAAATTGCGCTCAATGTATAAAATGATGCATGGAGTGTATGTGCAATAATATTAGCAATAGTGGTTTTGCCAACTCCGGGCGGTCCCCAAAGTATCATTGATGGAATTTTTCCCTGCTCAATAGCAGCACGCAAAATGCTTCCCACGCCGGTAAGATGTTCCTGCCCCACAAGATCGTTCAATGTATTGGGACGAAGCCGTTCTGCTAAGGGTGTTTGTGCCACAATAGTTTTTTACTGAAGTGTAAAATTAATTAATAAAAATCCCGCAGAAGGTGATTGCAAAGATCAGTTTACATTGGCTTTAAGAAATATTTCTATCTTATTAAATGAATCGTACAGGTTAGCGCCAAACCAGCCATGACCTTCGGTTGGATAAAACACATACTGGTTAATAACTCCTGCTGCATCTAATTTAGCTTTAAGCATTATTGCCTGGTTTACACTTACCAGAGGATCTAATCCTCCCTGTAATAAAATAGCAGGCGAGCTTGTATTGCTTACAAAATTTATTGGGCTTGAATTGGCATATAGCAAAGAATCCTGCAAAGGTGTTTTGCCAATAACTGAAACCATAGCCGCCGGAACTAACGGATTAGCCGGGTGATTGTACATATCAATAAGATCGGTGGGGCCAAAAAAAGAAACGATTGCTTTGGGTTTTATCTGCGATGCATATTTGTAACCTTGTAATAAAGCCAAATGTGCGCCTGCACTTACTCCCAGCAAAACAAATTTTTGTGATATGAGATAAGCTGCAGAATTATTTATGATGAATTGTAAGGCGCTCTTTACATCATTCTCCTGTGTTGGAAATAAAGTAGCGCCTGATGCTAACCGGTAATTGATATTAAAAACCGCATAATCAGGCAAGCGTTTACGGATGCTGTCAGCATATTCAGTAAGCTCGGATTTATCACCGCTGTTCCATCCGCCGCCATGGATCATGATGATCACTTTTGTTGATGTTGCAGTTCTGTTGGCCGGTAAATAAATATCCATTGTTTGTTGAGAAGAAGTTCCGTAAGAAACATTCATAGTTGTTTTTGCTGCAATATTTGTATTTGCGATTTCATCAATAGGTTTTTGACAGGACAAGATCACCAGGGGACAGTAATAATAGAAAGTAGTTTGTAAAATTTCATGCAGGGAAAATAGGAAATAAAATTAGAGAATATAGTGCTAAGAGAAAGTGAAATGAATTACTCTTAAATCAAAACCAAAACGCATACATCTCCTTCAAAAAAATTTCATCATTGATTGGAAAAGAAGAGTTATCTCCGATTACTGCATCTATTCCGCACTTAGGACATAATGGAGTTTGCCCTTTAGGGTTATCGTCATCAACCCAATCTTCAATCTCATTTGGATTAAAATTCTGCATACAATAAAAACATCCGCATAAGGAACTTTGTAAAATCTCTTCTTTATTGAAAATTGAATGTTTATGTGCAGCTTCTAAAAAACCTCTCTGGTATTTCATATTTTTTTAGCGACTGATTAATTCTGACTCAAGCTCAGCTTTGTTTGGAGATAATCAACTGATTACTCAGGTGTCTGGCCACATCAGTGGGCCTGACACCTATTTCAAATCTAGCTTTATCTGCAACTCTTCAAACTGTTTCTCATCAATGGTTGAAGGCGCATCGATCATCACATCTCTTCCGGAATTATTTTTTGGAAAGGCGATAAAATCCCTGATAGATTCGCTGCCGCCAAGGATAGCACACAGTCTGTCAAATCCAAATGCAATACCACCGTGCGGAGGAGCGCCGTATTCAAATGCCCCCATTAAGAAACCAAACTTATGTTGTGCTTCTTCTTTACTCATGCCCAATGCAGCAAACATTTTTTCCTGCAGGTCTCTTTGAAAAATTCTTATGGAGCCGCCGCCAATTTCATTTCCGTTCAACACCATATCGTAGGCATTGGCTTTAATATTTTTATAAGGATGCTGCAAATATTTTTCTGCATCTTTTATTTCATGATCATTATCTATCATCACTGAAATATGTTCCGGCTTTGGCGAGGTGAAAGGATGATGCCTGGCCACCCATCGGTTGCCTTCTTCATCATATTCAAACAAAGGAAAATCAGTTACCCACAACAATTTGAACTCTTCAGCTTTGCGAAGCCCTAATCTTTCACCCATGTATAAACGCAGATCGCTTATTGATTTTCTTGTGCGTTCTTCTTTGCCGGCTAATATTAAAATCAAATCACCGGGTTTTGCATTGCAGTAATTTGCCAGCGATCTTAATTTTTCTTCATTAAAAAATTTATCAAAGCTGCTTTTAAAACTTCCATCGGTATTTACTTTTACAAATGCCAATCCGCCCATACCAATTTGCGGACGCTTAACCCAATCAATTAATTCATCTGTTTGCTTTCTTGAATAATCACTGCATCCCGGAATAGCAATGGCAAGCACGGCTTCAGCATCATCAAAAACTTTAAAGCCCGTGACCTCACTCAAACCTTCTCCAAAGGAAAGGGCTTTAGAGTCTACACTATTTTGAATTTCTTTTCCTTTTTCAGAAAGCTGCAAAGCTCCCTTTCCTTTGGAGAGGGCGGGGGGTGAGGTCTTGGCAGGAAACGAATGTGCTGGAAATTTTAAATTTGCCACTTTCATTTCAAACCTGATATCAGGTTTATCATTTCCGTAATTCCACATCGCATCTTCCCATGTCATTCGTTGTACCTGGTTGGTATAATTAATTCCTTTTACTTCTTTAAAAATATATTTTACCATTCCTTCAAACATTTGCAAAATATCTTCCTGCTGCACAAATGCCATCTCACAATCTATCTGTGTAAACTCCGGCTGCCGGTCTGCTCTCAAGTCTTCATCACGAAAACATTTTACAATTTGATAGTAACGATCATAGCCGCTAACCATCAGCAACTGCTTAAATGTTTGCGGACTTTGTGGCAATGCATAAAACTCTCCGGGGTTCATACGTGAAGGAACCACAAAATCTCTTGCTCCTTCGGGTGTTGATTTTATTAAGAAAGGGGTTTCAATATCAATGAAATTATTTTGGTGTAAATAATTTCTTGCAGCACGGTTTACTGCGTAGCGTAATTCTAAATTTTTCTTAACTGTATTTCTTCTGAGATCAAGAAAGCGGTATTTCATTCTTATATCGTCGCCACCATCTGTATCATCCTGTATGGTGAATGGAGGCACTGCTGACTTATTTAAAATTGCAAATTCTGAAACAACGATTTCTATATCGCCGGTTGGAATGTTTTTATTTTTATTACTGCGTTCATTTACTTTTCCTTTCACCTGCAAAACAAATTCTCTTCCCAAAGGGTTTGCATCAAGATCAGCATTGAGTGTTTCTGAAAATAGTAATTGTGTAATGCCATAGCGATCCCGCAGGTCAATGAATGTTATGCTGCCAAATTTGCGAATGGTTTGTACCCAACCCGCAAGTGTAATCTCTTTATTTAAATCTGCGATTCTTAATTCGCCACAAGTGTGTGTTCTATACATTGAGTTGTGATATTTTTTTTACGCAAAGGCGAAAATGTAACAAGGGCGCAAAGATAAGAAAAGGCAAGGCTAAAAGACGCCACTGATAAAGTAAAAACCAAGGAGGTTTGAAGCTATTTTAAATTTTAAATTCACACATCAAACCTTCTTGGTTTATTGCGCTATTATTCACTCACGCTAACTCTTACGCCTTCGCTGTGAGCAGTAAACTCGGGAGCGTACATGCATTGAATGGTGGTGATGCCATTGCTGAAATTGCCGCTGTGTGTTACAAACATCGGGTATTCAAAAACGTAGGTGCCTTTATTTAGATAATTAAAAAAGAAATTAGTACTGGCATCTTTGGTGCTCTCATAATAACCAAGACCGCCCTGGTATTTGTATTGGCTGATAACATTTGTTGGCTCCATGCAGGCGGCTCTCATGTCTTTCATGTGAACGTATTCCATGTCACGGTCAACACGTAATTCTATGCGCACTTTTATTTTGTCGCCAACTTTTAATTGGGTACCCTCATTAACAGGTGTAAGTACCGGCCCTGTATCAGAATTTTTTTCAATGAATAATTTTTTATTAAGCTTCAAAGGTGTTTCAGCAAAAGTTATTTTATCAAGATTTTCAAAATATTGCCAGTAGACGGCGCCCCAACCCCCTCCGCCCCCTAAAGGGGGAACTTTGGAGTCTTCATTTTTCAAAGTCACTGAAATATTTCCCATCTCTGGTTTTACATTTTCGCCGATGATTTTGTGTTTGAAATATCCTGTGCCTGCTTCCTGTTTTTCATCTTTACTGTTAATAATTGTGCTTCCCAATTTTATGGTAACATTTTTTTCTTCGCTTAACCAATCGGTGCCCTGTAGTAACAAGGCGTAACAGGCTTCGGCAGTGGCTTTGGTGGTTTGCCAGTTGTTGGTTTGTTTATTTTTCAGCAGCCATGTTTTAAGTTCGTCAACTGTTTTGCCGTCTTTATCAACTTCTGTAAAAGCTTCTATCATCATTGCCTGGCTTTCGATAGGAGCCTGGTACCACCACCAGCTGTGGCTATCCCATTCTTTCCAATACATGCCGAGTTCTTCATTGTTTATGGAGTTCTCTTTTAATGATCTTGTAATTGCCTTTGGCGTTATGTTATCATTGGTTCTGGTTAAAGATAATGCGATCATTGCCTGCATGTATTTACTTTGACTGAGCCAATATTTTTTTGCCTGATCACGATAATAATTATAGGCAGTTTGTGTTTCTTTTGCTATGGGATATTCAGGAAAGAAACTGCGCATATACAAATAATGTATGCTCATATAACCAAGATTATTCTGATCCAATTTTGTTTTGTATTTGATAAGGTAATCGTAGTCTTCTTTCAATCTTTTATCTAAGTATGGAATGGCTGTTTTTAAAATTGAACTTATTTTTTCTTCATGAGCTTTTGATAATGCGCCAAGTTTTTTAAGATGACCGATACCTGTGATAATATATTGTGTCATGTAACGGTCATCACGTCCGCCTTTGAACCATACAAAGCCGCCGTTGGAAGACTGCATCTCTTTTAATTTGGCAAGAGATGACTCAAGTTCTTTACTCATGCGAATCATATCAAACAGCAATGCAATATTTTTCTTTTGCTGTGTTTCATTTTGCGCCTGCAATACCCATGGCGTTTCCTGTAATAAAACAGATTTTAATTCTTCATTTTTTTGAAGATTGGAAAGCAATGCAGCCCCCTCTAAATTTCCCCCGGTGGGGGAGACCTGCGAAGCCCACTTATCAAAAACTGCTTTTATTTTAGGTGATGAGTTTACAATTTTTGTTGCGATGGAATTTGCATAATAGCGGTTAAATGTTTGCTCTGCACATTCATAAGGATATTCCATTAAGTAAGGCAATGCCTGAACTGCATTCCAGGCAGGGTTAGTTGTAAACTCTGTGGTTAATGAAAAATTTGTGAGTGTTGAAGCCCCCTCCCGGCCTCCCCCGGTGGGGGAGGAGTTAAGAAGCCTTTCGAAACGGAAATTTTTTGTTGTGTTTCCTCTTACCGGTAAAGGCATAGTTTCAGTAACCAACATGCGGTTGGTGAGAACGGGGATTGCGGCTTCTTCGCCATCGCTGACAGCCCCCTCCAAACCTCCCCCGGTGGGGGAGGCTTTCGCAACAATTCTATAAACGACAGCGTTGTTGAAATTGGTTGGAATTTCTATATTAAATTTTACCGCAGCGCTTTGCCCGGCAGCAATGGTAAATGATCTTTGCGGCGTAAGATTTTTAAACCATGTATCAATTGTGTTCATTGTAGATGCATTTAGCAATTGCAATTGTGCAACACCCATAATTTCTTTCTCACCAAGGTTTACAATTTTAGCGCTAAACTCCATGCGGTCACCTTCTCTTAAAAACCTTGGAGCATTGGGTTGCACCATTAATTCTTTTTGAGTGATAACTGTTTTTTCTGAATAGCCACTTGAAAGATCTTTTGTGTGCGCCAATGTCATCAACTTCCATTTGGTTAATGCTTCAGGCATTGTAAAACTGAATTCTATATTTCCATCTTTATCTGTTCTTAATTCAGGAAAGAAAAATGCAGTTTCGTTGAAATTTTTTCGGATTTGAATGCCATCATTATTGATTGGTTCTTTCTTTTTAATAATCCTGCCATTTATAAATAGGTCGCCATTAGGTAATGTATATTCAACTTTTGTATAAACTTTATCTTCATCTTCGCTTTGCATTCTAATAGGTGCTTCCTGCAGATCTGTATTTTTTTCCATCCTTTGCGGCGCAGCTTTATCAACTCCGTAAGCCATAGAATTAATTCCTCTTATTGTTCTTGTATTCTCATAACCGAGTGACATCAAAGCATCGTATGTTTTTTCTTTCTGTGGTACATAATCTTCACTAAACCATTTTTTAAAAGAGCGTACTGAAGTAAAATTTTGTGTTGGATTCCAATTGCTGTATTTATGAAAGCCGGGCCAGATATTTAACCCACTCCAGCTATGTGACTTGAATTGATCCAACGATGCATCATACATACTTGCCAGCATTTCGGCAGCCGCTTTTTGCCCCTTGTATCCGCTGATTTTTATTTTCCATTTTTCTTCGCTGCCGGGTAAAGTTTTATCTCTGAAAGTTGCAAAAGTTATATCCAGTTGCCTGTTGGTCCATGGCACCATTACATTCCATGAGTTAGAATAAACACGGTTGTCTTTTACAAAAAATTGAGATATACCAAAACCTCCGCGGTCTTCTTCTGCAACAGGAAATTCAAAAGTTTTCTTTTCATTGTTAAGAGAATAAAATACATAGTTGCCAGTTGCCAGTTGCCTGTTTCCTGTTTTGGTTTTATCAATTTGCTGAATAAGAAAAATATCATTGGCTGATGTACCGGAAATAAATTGTGCTTTTTCTCCAGGCTCTGTAATGTTTTTAATTGTTGTGTTCCATGAATATGAAGGTGCAGGTAGCGAAGAGGCTTTAATATCGTACAACTGAAAATATTTTACATCTTTTACATCCTGCCCATATTTATCTTTTGAAGTTGCTTCTGCCACATACCATCCTTGCGAAAATTTAGAATTTAGAATTTTGATGTTAGAATTTAAATATGTGGAGTCATTCCATTCAAAAACAACTTCACCCTTTAGCCATGTTTCTTTTTTGCTTTCATCTTTATATTCATCGTTAGGAAAATATTTTAAGAATTCTTCTTTGCTCATAACAAACTGGTCGGGCTTATCCCAATACCGGCTGCGGATAAGCCTTTGCGGTATTTGCAATTTGTAAATTTTTAGATCAACTTTTGCAGGCTCAAACTCGCCACTTAAATTTTTAGTGCTTACAAAAATATGTTTAAGGCTGTCAGTATTTATGGTTCCATTTTCCGGCAGGGTTATTTGCAGGTCAAGCGCTTTGTAGCCAACAGGAACAACAGCAGACGTACTTCTTGTTTCACCATTTATGTCTGTGATATCTGCTTCTACTTTGTAATCAAAAACCGGTTGGGTATTTTTATCAATAGTAAGATCAGGAATGGCTTCAAACTCTATGATAAATTTTCCATCAGCGCCTGTTTTAATTTCGCCGTTGGTAATTTCAAGCGAAGAAGATTGTGGTCTGGGCCTGTACCACCACATCCAGTCGTATAAAAATCTTGCAACCCTTGTAACCCTGTATTTTACATTTGCGCCATCAATATTATTTCCTGCATAGGCTTTGGCAAAGCCGGTGATCTTTATTTTTTCGTTTACACGATATGATCCTTTTACTTTTTCAAACCCGGCATAAAATTTTGGGCGCTTATATTCTTCTACAGAAAAATTAATTGATGAGTTTTCATAATCATCAACTTTAATAGTAAACTCTCCATTCAATTGATTTTCCGGCAGGCGAAATTTTCCATTGAAAGAACCGAAATCATTTAATAAGAGTTTTATTGAATCTACTTTTTGTGAATTGGCATCATTCAAATATATTTTTACAGAATCCTTTGTTGCCAAAAGCTGATTCTTCTTTGTTATATAATCCTGTGTTATTCCAATCCCTTTAAAATAAACTAATTGCCCAGGACGGTAAATACTCCTGTCAGTAAATAAAAATATTTTTGCTTTGTCTTCATTATATTTTTTTTGACTTTTATAAATCTCTTCTTCTGTGTTATAATTATAGTTGTACTGGTAATCATCCAAAAACAATTTATCTTTTTGGTAATTGATCTCTAACCGTATGTTACGCTCTGCATTTTTTTTATCTGTTAATTTTATATACCCGTTTTTATCAGCAGTTAAAAGCTCCAGTTTCTCAAAAATATTTTTCCTTGCATTATAATCATACCGTTGGTTCCACACCTGCACTTTTGCGCCGGTTAAAGGCTTTCCTGTAGTGCGATCCAACACAAAATATTCGGTTCCATTATTTATATAACTAATATTGGAGACATGAAAATATTGGGCTGACAGCGGATTTTTAGTCAGGTTAAAATCTTCTGAAGCGCTTGCCAGCAAAGCATATTCGCCAACGGGTAATGCATCAATTTTAATTTCAGTTGAATGTGTTTTATAATCTTCCGGCAGAGGTAAAGGTTGTCTCCAGCTTCTTATACTTTTTTGAGAAGTAAGTTTATTCCAAAGCTGTTCATTGTCTGTATTTATCGCAAGCAGTTTTTTAAATTCCGGACTAAGCTCAATTATCCTAAGATTAATTGAAGAAATATTTTTGTAAGAAACTAATGTCCGGAATGGCTCACCGGGAACATTTACTTTTTCGGATGTAAGATTTAATTCTTTGTGGAGAATTTGATTCAATAAATTTTTTGCATTGATGCCGCCTTCGCTTTCAGGGAATTTTTTATAAATATTTTCCAGTAATTCTTTTGCATATTTAATTGTGTATTTCTTTTGAGCACTATTTTCTGTTATCGCAATATTGTAAATTTCCTGTGTAAGAAGAAAATCTGCCTGGGCTGCAGCAGGATTATTTGGATAATCATCAACAATATTTTGCAATGCTTTTCGGTAGAGCTCATCTTTTTTATCCATCACTCCATATTGCTTCATAAAATTTATGCGGTCAATATCTGCATCTATCAATGCATCAGGTTTTGCATCAGCGGCATGAAAGCTTAACAGCTTTTGGTAAATAACCACTGCATAATAATGAAGCGAAGAAGAATCTTTATTAATGAATCTATGAGCCGCAAATTCTTTTGCAGTTGCAAATGCTTTCTCCTCTTTTATCTCAAAAGCATAAGCAGGTTTTGTTATGTCACGTTCATCATTTTTAAAATAATTCAATGCACGATGCGCTAACAGATCGTATAATGTGGGGCGCAGGTAGCGAACATTTCCTTTACTGATAATTGCATCAAGCTGATCCAGCTTTGTTTGCTGTAGCAATTTTTCTTCTTTAATTGAAGAGAGATAAAACCCGGCAATTTTTTTGTGCAGATATTCCATACCCCATGTAAGAATATCATCTTTTTTAAAGTCAACTGTCTGGGTTCTGTTATATAATTTATAGCGGTTTTGTTGTAAAAAAATCCAATACATTTCTGCCAGGATACTATTCAGTATTGACTTTGCAGGTTGGTTGGATGATTGTATTTCTTTTTCAACAAGGGCAATACTTTTTACATTTGCATTTTCCTCCAGGTTTCTGTTTACTATAATACGAAAAAAAAGCGCTTTAATTATTTGCGGATCGTTGTTATCTTTTTTTGCTGTTTCATAAATTTTTATTGTTGCTTCCAATGCGGATTTAGTTAGCCCTTTCTTAATAAATTCGTCAACCTGTTTCCATTGTTTTTCGTAATTATTAAATGACTGTTGTGCAGTACATTGAAAGAATAAAAAGGAAATGCAGAAAGCAATTAAAGATCTCTGCAGTAAAAAATTAAAACTCATACTATCAATTTACGGGTATACCACCAAAGTAGCAGCATTTAAAAACGAAGATGCTTAAATATTCAATATGCATAATTTAATTTGAATGTTTTAACAAACTTCTTTAAACTTTTATGAAGTGCTGCAGTCATAGCATTGTAAACCATTTTATAAATCAAAAATCTTAAATTATGAAAATTAAAATCGTAATAATGGCTTTAGCAGGATTATTATTCTCAGCCATTATCAATGCACAAGTAAAAGCTCCTCATCCAATGCGGCATGATATCAGGCATGACAGAAAAGATATCTATCAAGATCATAGAGATATCCGCGGCGACAAAAAAGATCTTTACCAGGACAGAAAAGATATAAGAGGAGATAAGAAAGAAATTTACGCGGATAAAAAAAGTGGTAATAAAGAAGAATTAAAAGCAGATAGAAAGGATTTAAGAACAGATGTAACAGACATTAAAGGTGATAGAAAAGATTTAAAGAACGATTGGAAAGATCGTAAGAAAGACAGAAAAGATATTAAATCTGATTTGAAAGATGTAAAAGAAGATAAAAAAGAAAATTAATTTTCTTCATGTAATAAAAAAAGAAGTCGTCCCATGTGTTATGAGGCGGCTTTTTTTTATTTCTACAAATATTTTTATTTACCCATAACTGATGCCATTGTTTTTCCAATATCTGCAGGGCTTGCCACAACAGCGATTCCGCACTCAGCTAATATTTTCATTTTAGCAGCAGCCGTATCATCAGCGCCGCCAACAATAGCGCCTGCATGGCCCATACGACGGCCGGGAGGAGCTGTTTGACCTGCAATAAAACCTACCACCGGTTTTTTATTTTTACCAGAAGATGCAGCAAGGTTATAATATTCTTTTATCCAGTGTGCGGCTTCTGCTTCCATTCCACCGCCTATTTCACCGATCATTACAATGCCGTCTGTATCGGGGTCATTCATAAATAATTCAACAGCTTCTTTAGTAGTTGTGCCAATTATCGGATCACCGCCAATGCCTATGGCAGTTGATATTCCCAGCCCTGCTTTCGCAACCTGGTCGGCAGCTTCATAGGTTAATGTTCCTGATTTTGAAACTATACCTATTCTTCCTTTTTTAAAAATAAAGCCGGGCATAATACCCACTTTGCATTCATCGGCGGTAATTACTCCCGGGCAGTTTGGCCCAATCAATCTTGTTTGTTTATCCTGTAAAAAATTTTTCACTTTTACCATATCCTGTACAGGTATGCCTTCTGTGATACAAACTACCAAAGCAATTCCTGCATCTGCTGCTTCCATAATTGCATCTGCAGCAAATGCAGGCGGAACAAATATAATGCTTACATCAGCGCCTGTATTTTTTACAGCATCTGCAACCGTATTAAAAACCGGTTTATTTAAATGCGTTGTTCCGCCTTTGTTAGGAGTAACACCACCAACTACATCAGTTCCATATTCAATCATTTGCGTTGCATGAAAAGTGCCTTCGGTACCGGTAAAACCCTGCACTAAAATTTTTGATTTTTTATTTACTAATACTGACATACTGCAAATTGGTTGTAAAATAATTGAAATGGAGAATGTTCAAAAGTAGTAAAATCAGGCACAATAAATAAATAAGCATTTATATATCATAAAAAATTTGGCAGCCAAAATGCCTGAGAGTATCTTTGCCCTCCTGTTAAAATAAATGCCGCGTTGGTCAAGAGGTTAAGACGCCTCCCTTTCACGGAGGAATCACGGGTTCGAGTCCCGTACGTGGTACTGTAAATTTGATAAAGCCTTGTTAGTATTAACTTTCAGGGCTTTTTTATTGGGGAGAGGGCGACTTATTTATTATTTATGATAAATCTCCAAATCAATTCCATTGCACCTGATTGCCCAATAGTATATCATCAAACGAGTTCTGTTGCATAAAGATGGCAAATTCTAATTTTGGAGTAAACGCATAATCAATATACGCTGCTAATTATTAGAATTCAATTTTCCTGGAGGAAGTTTAATTTTTTTTTGAATCATTTATCTTCTCAATTATTTTTTATTCGCATAATATTTACTGGCAAAAAATGATATGGGCAATCCTATCATTATCATAAGTATGGGTGCGCCGGTTAATACTGCATTTAAAGTAATGGGTGTACGATTGGGAAATACAATAGGAAGAATAATAACATTCATCACTGTCCAGATAAAAATACCATATAGCAGTGCGCTAAGAATTTTTTGCTTTCTTAAAAATGGTATGTATGGAAATATGAGAAAGTAAAAAACAGTAAAGGCAAAAGCAATCAGGAAATGAAAAACAACTCCGTAAAAAATCATTTCTGCTCCACCAGAGAACGCCTCTTTTTTAAAAACGCCGCTGGCAATGCCACGCACTATTTTTTCTGCAGATATTTTTTTAAGTATCACTGCATACACAAGCAATGCTCCAAGCATGTCTAATGTACCGGCAACAAAACCTGCCAGCAATATCGTTTTTATTGGTGACCTGCGAACGGAGGTTTGTAGTGACATTATCTATTATATTTTTTCATAATTGAGATATTAATTTCTTTAATTAAAGTAGGATAGCATCTGCGGATTTAATTTTTCAATCAGTCTTATTTTACAGGAATATCAAAAGCGCAAGCCTGCCCGCCCAACGGATGTGGGCCAACTATTTGCGGAATGAATGAATAAGTTCCGGGAGTAACAGGTGTACTGATACCATTTAATTGTGCCAATTGCGCACCCGTTGTTGTAAAAGTTCCGGTATAAGAAAACGTGATTCCATTAATTGTATTGGTTGCTATTGTATAGTTTCCGATAACTGTAACAAATACATGTATAGTTACAAAATTTGAATTGGAGAGAGGTATACCTGCAGTATAGATTCCTGATACGGTATAAATACAGGGACTGGGATTACCAAAGCCAGATTCAAGAACATAGGTGGCCAATGGATCAGGATTTACAACAGTTACATTAAAAGTACAATGTGATGAGCCTGTTATTGGAGTAAACGTTAGATTGCGTGGCACATTCGGTGTTCCTGATCCTGGCAATGAAACAATTTGAATACCCGAAGATGTGAATGTGCCGGATGCAGAAAAACTTATTCCATCAATCGTATCTGTGCTGAGTGTATAAGCGCCAACTGAAATTACATTTACTGATACATCAACATAATTAGAAATGGTTAATGCTTTTCCTGAAATATAAATACCTTTTACATTAGCATTTGTACATTCATTTGGCGCACCTGCCAAAGTAAAACCTGCCATTTTTATTGGGGTTGCTGTTACAGTGATCGTAAATGAGCAACCTAACCCAACTGGTATAGTAAAATTAAAATTGCCTGCTGACGCAGGTGTTCCGCTGCCTGATAATGTTATTGCCTGCACACCCGTTGTGGTAAAGGTGCCTGATGCAGAAAATTTAAACCCGTTTACTGAATTAGTGCTTACGCTATATGTTCCAATTTTAGTAACGTCTACCTGCAGGTCAACTATGTCATTTGCATCTACTGCAGTATTGACATAATAATTTCCCATAACAATACTGCCTGTACAATTGCCGCCTGCCCCAACTAAAGTAAAAACTGCGCTGCCGGTGGCACTCCCATTTGGCGGACCGCCTTCATAGCTATATTCTTTTTTACAGGTTGTGAAAAAGATAGTACATGCCAATAAAAATAAAGAAGCAATGAAGAGTGAAAATAATTTATTCATGTTCAACATGTTAATCACCTGAACTCAATCGCTTTAACAGGATTTATTTTTTTTACAAGAATAGTAGGAATGATAAGCAATATAAAGCTTACAATTAATGTTGCTGCATCAACTGCAGCAACCTGCCACCACACTACATCAGCATGCGCTACGTTCATGTAATAAGCTTCCTCATTAAGTTTTATAAAACCTGTTTTCTCCTGCAAATAACAAATTGCCAAACCAAGTAATGTGCCTGCAATAATTCCTGTTATTGCAATAAAAGTTGTATTGTATAAAAATATTTTTTGTATGCTCCAGTCCGTAGCGCCAATGGCTTTTAAAACTCCCGTCATCCGGGTTCTTTCCAACACAAGGATAATTAAACAGGTAATTAAATTTACAACGGCAACTATCATCATAATGGAAAGAAGGATGCTTTTAATTCTTCCCTGAAGCTCAAGCCAGTCAAAAATATTTGGATAAATTTCTTTAATGGTTTTGCTGTACCACCTATCCGGCAAAGCCTCAGAAGCATACAGTAAATTATTTACTGAATCTGTTTGTTTATAATCTTTTAAAAATATTTCATAGCCTCCAATTTCATCCGGGTTCCAGTCATTTAACCGTTGTATCAGTTTAAGATCGCCCAAACAAAAGTTATGATCGTATTCATCAATGCCGGTTTTAAAAATTCCCGCGATCATCAATCTTCTTGCCCGTTTACTTCCATCACTTTGTATAAAAAAAATATCTACACTGTCATTTACATTTACCTGTAATTGGTTGGCCGTATAGGCTGAAATATTTATTTCCTTGCTGTAACCACTGTCTTTAAATGAAAGCCATTTACCCTTCACTAAAAAATCATTTATCCTGCTAAAATCAAAACTGTTATCAATTCCTTTTAGTAAAACACTTTCAATTTCGTCTTTAAATTTTATGATAGACGATTTGGTGGCATAGCGCTCAACACTTTTTACCTGCTGAAGATGGCTGATAAAACTTTCGATAGTATCATTTTTTTCAATCGGGTATTCTTCTGCCATGTTTGATTTGGTTACCACATTTTGCTGCACACGAATATGCCCCCAAAAGCTAAAAACTTTATTGCTGATAACATTTTGGAAACCGTTAACAAAGCTCAGTGCAACTATCATCACCGCTACGCTTATCATTGTTGCAGTAACAGCAAGCCCGATAATAAAGCGTGAAAATGTTTTTTGCCTGTTAAACGCAATTCGTTTTGCTATAAAAGATGAAACATTCAAACGGCATACTTTTGGTATCTTGTAAAACTAATTTTTTTAAATCATTTTAGATGTACACTGATAGGCGTATTATAAAGCGGGCGGTGGAACCCCACCCACAGCAGACCACCGCCGCTGGTCTCCTGACCAACGGCTTATTAAAATATCTTTTGCTGAATATTTTTTTTATAATTAATTTTTGTGCGTCTGCACAGGTTGCTGACAGCATTTATAAAAGCAATATCAAAACAGTTCGCCTGTATAATTATGGCAACCAGTTATCGCTCCCTATTATTAATTTAAATACTAACGACCAGGTTGAATTACATTTTGATGATATACAGGGTGACGTAAAATATTATTATTATACATTTCAACTTTGTGATAAAGACTGGACACCCGTTAACCTTAGCCAGTTTGATTACCTGAAGGGTTTTACGCAAATGCGGATAAATAATTACAGGTTTTCATCAATCGCTTTTACAAAATACACACACTACCAGGCAATACTTCCCGACAAAAATTCTTATCCAATAAGATCAGGGAATTATTTAGTGAAAGTTTTTTTAGATGGTGATACTTCAAAAGTGGCATTCACAAAAAGGTTTTTGGTAGTTGATAATAAATCAACAATTGCAGCAAGAATTACGCAGCCCTTTTCGCCGCAATATTTTCGTACACACCAAAGGCTTGAATTCAATGTCAATATTAATGGCTTAAATACTTTTAGTGCAGCGCAACAGATAAAAGTTGTGGTGTTGCAAAATAACCGCTGGGATAATGTTGTTACTAATATTGCTCCCACTTTTGTTCGGGGAAATTCTCTGGAATATAATACAGAGAATAATTTGATCTTTCCGGCAGGTAAAGAATGGCGCTGGCTTGATCTGCGGGATTTCCATTTGCAGACTGACAGGGTAAAGACAGCAGATTATAAAAAGAATTCAACAGATATTTTTGTAAGAACAGATCATGAAAGATCAACAGAACGGTATATCTATTACCGTGATATAAACGGAATGTATACTGTTGAGACAACGCAAAGTATCAATCCTTTTTGGCAAAGCGATTATGCAACTGTCCATTTTACTTTTTTACCACCTGACAGTTCTGCTTATCCGGGTAAAGATATTTACCTGTTTGGGCAATTAACCAATTATGCTTTTACTGATAGCACTAAAATGCAATTTAATTCTGCCAAAGGAGTATACGAAACGCATCTCTTTTTAAAACAGGGATATTATAATTATACTTACATTGTTGCTGATAAAAATAATTTTACCAACCGGCAGGAAATGGATGGAAATTATTTTGAAGCCGAGAATACTTATACCATCCTGGTGTATTATAAATCTTTCAATGATAGGTCAGATCAGCTTATTGGTGCGGCCACCATAGATTCGAGAACTGACAAACCGGGATTTGGATATTAAATGTGGTGCCTCCTCTCTTTTGAAGAGGCGGATAGGTGGTGAGGCTTTTTTCTTATCTTTGCAGCGGCAAGCCTTATACGGCCAGCTCCTGTTGAACTCCCCCAGGATCGGAAGATAGCAAGGGTAAACGGTTGAGCGGTGCGATATAAGTAACTTGCCATTTTTTATGCCCATAATTCCCGGTTGCCAAAAACTCATTCGCATTATTTGTTTTACTTTTACGCAATCAATAAATTGTAAACAATCATGAAATTTTTTATAGACACAGCCAATCTTGATCAAATAAAAGAGGCTAACGATTTGGGTATTCTTGATGGGGTAACAACCAATCCATCGCTTATGGCTAAGGAAGGTATTAAAGGGCAGGAAGCTGTGAATAATCATTACAAAACCATTTGCGAAATGGTGAATGGCGATATAAGCGCTGAAGTTATTTCTACAGAGTTTGATAAGATCATTGAGGAAGGGAAAAAACTGGCTGCCATCCACAAAAATATTGTTGTAAAAGTGCCTATGATAAAAGATGGAGTAAAAGCAATTAAATGGCTTACTGATAATGGCATTAGAGTAAACTGTACATTGGTATTTTCTGCCGGGCAGGCTATCTTAGCTGCAAAAGCAGGTGCAGTCTACATTTCGCCATTTATAGGAAGAATTGATGACAGTGGTTGGGATGGCATGGAATTAATTGTACAGCTTGCACACATCTTCAAGGTACAGGGATATAAATCACAAATTTTAGCGGCATCTATCCGGTCTCCAAATCACATAATCAAGTGTGCCGAAGCAGGCGCTGATGTGGTTACATCTCCATTGGAATTTATTTTAGGATTATTAAAACATCCTTTAACTGATATTGGCCTGGCTAAGTTTTTAGAGGACGCAAAAAAAAGTGTCTGACAACTACAAGTTGTCTGACACTTTTTTACTTTTGCTCTTGTGGTTAATTTTTTAATTTTTCTTCTTCTTCGATTTATTTTCCTTCAAAATTTCTTCTGAAGTTTTTAATTTTTCATCATCAGGCTTTTGCTTAATGTAAATTGTAAACTCTTTACTTATTTCAGGGTTTCCTTTTAAAATAGCTTTTATATAAACCTTTTCATTTCTAAAATCTTTATCAATCCATAAACTATTGCCATAAAATTTGCCATCACTGGCCCAAAAAATAATGTGGGTACTGTCTAACGGCATATACTTTCCATTTGATAACTGGCCATCCACATTTATATAATTATAAGTTCCTTTTTTAAGGCTATCCGTATAAAGATTAACAAAGATGTTATCAATTTTTTGTGCCTTTGCCATAACTGAAATAAAAACAATTGGCACCAATAAAATTTTTTTCAATTGCATAACTCATATCATAGAGCGAAATATTATGCCAAAAGTTGCACTTATCAAATAAGATTTTCCAGCTGAATTTTAAAAGAAATTTGTCTAAATAAAAATTGTCACGCATATTTGCAGTGCAAATGATACTTATCACAAATAATAACAGCTGGTGGTGGCAATCAATTTTTTGATTGTGTCGCTATGTTATATTTATTTGTTACAAATAATTCAGCCCGACACAAATTGTCGGGTTTTTTAATTTTATTAAATGAAGAAGATAGAAATTAATACCTCTTTTAAAAAACTTTTAGCTGATGTATACACACCGGTGGGCATATATCTCAGGCTGAGAGATAGATTCAGAGATACAATTTTATTGGAAAGCACCGATTTTCATGCAGGCGAAAACAGCTATTCTTTTATAGGTATAAATGCCATTGCGGGAATTGAGATAACCAACCCACAGGAGATCGAATTTAAATTACCGGGAAGAAATCCTGAAAGAATAAAAATTGATAAGACAAATAATATCACCACTCATCTTTGGAATTTTATGCAGCGATTCGAAATAAAAGAAGTTGCAAAAAAGCCGGTGAATATTGCGCAGGGATTATTCGGGTATACAACATATGATGCAGTTCAGTTTTTTGATACGATTAATTTAAGCGCTTCGAAAGTCTCCCCTATGGAGGGAGATTTAGAGGGGGCTATTCCTTTAATGCGTTATCGCTTGTACCAATACGTTATTGCAATTAATCATTTTAAAGATGAATTATTCATTTGCGAAAATCATATAAATAATATTGTAAGTGAAAGTGATCTTGTTGAAAGCCTCATAAAAAGTAAAGATGTTCCCGCATACCCTTTTAATGTAAAAGGAGGTGAGACTTCTTCAATTACCAATGAGGAATATATTGAGATGGTGGAAAAAGGAATTGCCAGTTGCCATCGCGGAGATGTTTTCCAGATCGTGGTAAGCAGGCAATTTAAACAATCATTCACAGGAGATGAATTTAATGTCTATCGTGCATTGCGAAGTATTAACCCAAGCCCCTATCTTTTTTATTTTGATTATGGTGATTATAAATTAATTGGCAGCAGCCCTGAGAGCCAATTGATAATTGAAAATAATAAAGCCACTGTACATCCCATTGCGGGAACTTTTAAAAGAACAGGAGATGATGAAGTTGATAAGCAATTAGCTGCAAGTTTGTTAACAGATAAAAAAGAAAATGCGGAGCATGTAATGTTGGTTGATCTTGCAAGAAATGACTTAAGCAGGATGTGTGATAACGTTACTGTCACTGAGTTTTCACGGATACAATATTACTCTCACGTAATTCATTTGGTTAGCGAAGTACAGGGTGTTGTTAGAAAAGACACCAATCCATTTGACCTGTTAGCGGTAACATTTCCTGCGGGTACATTAAGTGGTGCGCCAAAATATAAAGCAATGCAGCTGATAAATGAGTTTGAAAATTCACCTAGAAGTTATTATGGTGGCTGTATTGGTTTTATAGGTTTTGATGGAAGCTGCAACCATGCAATAATGATAAGAACTTTTTTGAGCAAGGACAATACGTTGACTTACCAGGCTGGTGCAGGGATAGTTGCAGTATCAAAACCGGAGAGTGAATTACAGGAAGTGAATAATAAATTAAATGCTTTAAAAAAAGCGATTGAGTTGGCAGAAACCCTCTAAATCTCCCTAAAAAGGAGACTTTAAAGGTTATACAAAATTGAACTTATATTATGAATCAGGTTTTGAATAATATTGCAAAATGCATTTAATAGTTTAAAATATTTAAAACAATAAAGCCTCCCTTTTGGGAGGTTTGGAGAATACAATGAAAATATTAATTTTTGATAATTACGATTCGTTCACGTACAACCTTGTGCACCTCGTTGAAAAGATCATACATCAAAAAGTTGATGTATATCGTAATAATCAAATCGCCCTAGAAAAGGTAAAGGAATATGATAAAATAATTTTATCACCGGGCCCCGGCATCCCCAACGAAGCAGGATTGTTATTGCCCTTGATAAAAGAATATGCTTCCACCAAATCCATATTGGGCGTGTGTTTGGGGCACCAGGCTATAGGAGAAGCTTTTGGAGGAACGTTAATAAACCTTTCAACAGTATTTCATGGAGTTGCAACAAAAATACAAATTGACAACAGGCAACTGGCACTCAAAAATAATTTGTTTTATGATTTGCCAAATGAGATCGTAGTGGGTCGTTATCATTCATGGATAGTAAGTGATAAGAATTTTCCTGATGAGTTAGAAATAACAGCCCGTGATGAAAATAATTATATCATGGCATTGCAACACAAAACATTTGATGTACAGGGTGTGCAGTTTCATCCTGAAAGTATATTAACACCTGATGGAGAAAAAATTATGAGGAACTGGTTGGTCTGAACTGGATTTATAGGATGTTTGTCTGAACCATGATTTGGGCAGATAAAAAGATTAATAAGAATAAAAAAAAACAATGAACCAAATAATCTTTAATCTATTTAATCATAATAATCTACCCAAATCTTGGTTCAGATTATTTACGAATAAAAAATACAAGCCTAATCATATAACACATCCTATAAAATCCCATTAATCCTAAAAATCCCAGTTAAGACATGAAAAAAATTCTTTCTTTTTTATTCGAACATAAAACTTTAGACAGGGCTTCCGCAAAAGAAGTGCTGATAAATATTTCCAAAGGCATGTACAATGAAAGTGAAATAGCATCTTTCACTACAGTGTTTCTTATGCGAAGCATTACCATTGATGAACTACAGGGGTTTAGAGATGCACTAATGGAACTTTGTGTCCCAGTAAAATTTGTTGGCCACCAGGTACTGGATATTGTTGGCACGGGTGGTGATGGAAAAAATACTTTCAACATTTCTACGCTTAGTTCATTTATTGTTGCAGGTACAGGTAATAAGGTTGCCAAGCATGGTAATTATGGAGCATCTTCCATAAGTGGCTCCAGCAACGTGATGGAACAATTGGGTTATAAATTCACAAACAATCAGGATGTTTTAAAAAAGCAAATTGAAGAAGCAAATATTTGTTTTTTGCATGCACCACTTTTTCATCCAGCTTTAAAAATTGTTGCTCCCATAAGAAAAAATTTAGGTGTGCGTACTTTTTTTAATATGCTTGGGCCAATGGTAAATCCTGCCATTCCTGATTACCAGTTAGTGGGCGTTTTTAATTTGGAAATGGCAAGGATTTATAATTATCTATTGCAGCAAACAGGAAAAACTTTTACAATTATTCATAGCCTTGATGGCTATGATGAAATTTCTTTAACGAGTGATGCAAAAGTGATCACGAATAAAGGCGAGAAGATATTAACTCCAGAAGACCTTGGAAAGAGGCCGGTAAGCCCTGAAGATATTCACGGAGGAAATACTGTTGAGGAAGCTGCCAAAATATTTTTAAAGGTATTAA
>JANXQO010000184.1 GCA_025353485.1 Chitinophagales bacterium | reverse complement strand
CTGCAGTTTTAGTGATAGATGATGATGTAAATCGGATAGTCGGATATTTAGCAGTATCAAACCATTTTTCACTTTTTGCATGTGTATTTTTCATTCCATTACCTGTATTGATTGAAGCCACATCAATAGAGGTAGTAAATTTTGAAGAAACAAGATCTTTAGGATCAAAATTAATTGTGCCTTTCAATCCTTTAAATTCTCCTGATGGATCTCCACCATCAAATTTTACCGAATAATTATCTGCAATTTTCCAATCAATAGAGCTTATAGTTGTAAAGGCTGATAATACGATTATTACTACTGCAATAAAAGGATAAATAAATTTTTTCATGATTGTATTTTTAATTTTAAAGTTTAAATAAGACTAATTGTGACTGCCATAAATCAAAAATAAATGTGTGTTGATTTATTATATTGCAAATGAGACCAGAACGAAAAATGCTGCGATGAAAGCCTCTGCTTATCTTCTTAATTCTGTAATACCAACTTGAGGCACCAATACTTTATTATCTTTTTCAGCAACAATTTCTTTCGCCAATGTAAAGGTTGAAGTTTGTTTTATATTCTTAGATGAAGCACCAATCTTAATTGTGTATATACCTGCTTCTGTTATCCATGAAGACGATGGTGTATCAAAGGAAGCAAGATCTGCTGCTGCTAAATTAAAAGTAATTGTTTGAGACTGACCGGGCTTTAATAATTCAGTTTTAGCAAAAGCTTTTAACTCTTCAGATGGCTTATCCATTTTTTTATGCGGCGCACTAATATATAATTGCACAACTTCTTTACCGGCAACAGAACCTGTATTGGTAACAGTGATGGCGGCGGAAATTTTACCATTAAAAACTGGTGAACTCAATTTTAAATTATTATAATTAAAATTTGTGTACGACAAACCATAACCAAATTCATAAACTGGCGTAATGTTGAATGTATTATAATATCTATACCCTACATAAATACCTTCCTCATATGTAACTTCTGCAGGCATTTGTTTCATACGAGGATTACTGGTATCCGCCTTTTCAGGAAATTCTTTTCCCGGAAAACTTTTCGCAGAAGGAACATCTTTATAATCAACGGGGAAAGTAGTTGCCAATTTTCCCGAAGGATTTACTTTCCCGCTGAGAATATCTGCAATGGCATTGCCTGCTTCAAGTCCGGGTTGCCATGCAAGTAAAATTGCATCCACATTATCTTTCCAGCTACTTACTTCAATAACACCACCAATATTTAAAATAACAACTACCTTTTTTCCTTTTGAATGAAATGCATCTGATACATTTTTTATCAAAGTTTTTTCCTTGTCTGATAAATAATAATCATTCTCTAATTTTCTGTCGGAGCCTTCACCTGCATTTCTTCCAATTGTTATTACTGCAACATCAGCATCATTTGCTTTCTGCGAAATAATATCATAGGATAATTCAAATTCTTCAATAGGTTTTGGCACATCAAAAAATCCTCTTGGCTTTGGACGTTTTGCTTTCGCTTCAGTTATGTATGACGTGTATCTGTTTTCCAGCGCTTCATCCAAAACATAACCTGCATTCATCAATCCCTGCATAAGTGAAATTGTATAGGCTTTGTTTACATCACCGCTACCTGTACCGCCTGCAATAATATCATAAGAGGTATTTCCAAACACTGCAATCTTACTTTTGGTTTTAAGAGGAAGAACATTGTTATTTTTTAATAATACCATACCTTCTGATGCTGCCATACGTGATACGTCTGCATCTTTTTTTAGATCGGGCTTATCTGAATTTT
The DNA here is from genome assembly GCA_025353485.1 of Chitinophagales bacterium. GTDB lineage: Bacteria > Bacteroidota > Bacteroidia > Chitinophagales > Chitinophagaceae > Ginsengibacter. The sequence goes on along the minus strand of JANXQO010000184.1, from coordinate 34,008 downwards.
TATATTTGGCAAAAGAAGGAGACAAAAGAATAATATTAAGAATACGCTCTACATTTTGATCAAGAACTTTTACATCAAGACTATCATGATTTACTGCATCTATTATTCTTTGTGTTAGTTGTGGTGTGCCCGGCATCAATAAATCGTTGCCTGCTTTCATTTGAGCAACAGGATCTTTACCACCAAACCAATCTGTCATTACAAAGCCTTTATAGCCCCACTCTTTACGCAAAATAGTTGTGAGCAAATCATACTCTTCTGATGTATAGGTCCCATTTATTTTATTGTAAGAAGACATTACTGTCCAGGGCTGAGACTTTTTAACTGCGATTTGAAATCCTTTTAAATATATTTCTCTCAAAGCCCTTTCACTTACAATCGTGTTAATGGTGTTCCTGTTTGTTTCCTGGTTATTGGCTGCAAAATGTTTTATAGAAGTTCCTACTCCGTTTGATTGTATTCCGTTTACTATTGCTGCCGTCATGCTGCCTGCTATCAAAGGGTCTTCAGAATAATATTCAAAATTTCTTCCGCCAAGCGGATTGCGATGAATGTTTAATGCAGGAGCCAGTAAAATATCAACTCCATAGTCATGCACTTCGCTGCCAAATGCAACACCCACTTTTTTCACCAGCGCAGTATCCCATGATGAAGCAAGCAAAGTGGCTACCGGAAATGCAGTGGCATAATATGACCTGGAACTATCTTTATTTCTGAAAGGGGAAATGCGTAACCCCGCAGGGCCATCAGCAACAACGATTGAAGGAATTCCTAAACGTGTAATTCCATGAGTAGTTCCTGCAGCACCTGGGACTTTCTGTTCTGTTTGGCCAACAACAGGCCCTTGCTGAACCGGTGGCCTGTTAACACTATCTCTTCTTCTGCTGGTGTCTCTTTGTGGCGGCAGTACAAAGCGCATGCCTGCACCTACAACCAGGTTGGCCTTTTCTTCAAGTGTCATTGCTGCGATAACTTCTTTAATAGAATTTTTACCAAGCTGGGGTAATTCTTTTGTTTGGGCAGATGCCATAAAAGGCAATAAAAATATTAGGGGTAAAAAAGAAAAATGTTTCATTTTTTAAAATTTTTAAAGTAGATTATGTTGGTTAACCAATTCGGTTTAAAATTTATTATTGCTGTATTCCTTCCGTTGCCCCTGATGAATTTGTCGTATTCATATTTTTACGTTTGAACAAAGACATATCCAATTTACCGAAACGGTAACTAAAATTCAACCGTATCATTTGAGGATCACGCAGGCGGCTGTAATCCTGAATAAAATAAGCGCTTTCTGAATGTTGATCCTGTTTGCGTGTCCTGAATATATCACTAAAGCTTAAAGTAATTGAAGCTGCATTATTTTTTAAAAACGTTTTCTTTATAGCTCCATCAACCGCATAAAAAGCTTTTATATATCCCTGTGATGCACTTAATGTTTGTCCAAAAGGTCCACCACCACCCGGTCCGCCGCCACCTCCTTTATTAACAGGTAAATTAGTTTTAGACTGGTAATTTGCTGAAAGCTGAATTGTATAATTTTTAGGCAACTTAAAATTATTATTGATCTTGCCAAACCAACTCCACAAAGAATTTTCTGTTGCAGTAGTATAACCGGTATTGATCTTTGAATTATATACATTAATATTTGTTGTTAGATCCCACCATTTGTTTATATAATCTACTGATGTAAACTCTGTGCCATATGAATAACTTGAATTAGCATTGATATAAGTATTCACTAAAACTTCTTTTCCTAAAACAGGATCATTTTCTTTTTGCTGAAAACGTGTTATTAAATTATCAGTGGCTTTATAATAAACAGACACAAGAATATTATTATTCTTAGTAAATGTTTTACTGTAAGATGCTTCGAGTGAATTAGTAAATTCCGGCACAAGGTTAGGATTACCACGGGTTATATTTAAAGGATCTGTTCTGTCAGTATAAGGAATGAACTGAAAGAAATTTGGGCGGTTGATCCTGCGTGAATAATTTAATTGTATTTGCTGGTCTTTTTTAAATTTCTGACTTAAAAAAATGGATGGAAATAAACTAACAGGGTAATTGTGTTTAAAGGTTTCACCTGTATTAACTAATTCTCCTGAATAATCAGAACTCTCTGCACGCAAGCCTAACTGGTAGCCAAAATTTTTAATGCTGCTGGTAAAGGTTGCATACCCGGCATACACATTATCCGTATTGCTATAATTGGTTGCAGCAGATGGAACTTTTACAAACCCGGAACTATTTCTATTTATAGAAGTTTCGTTATTACTTGACAAACTTCTTATAGAAGCTCTTAATCCTGCTTCCAGCTTTGATTTATTTTTTAATGGTGTGCTAAAATCAGTTTGAACAGTTAAGAATTTATTATTGCCGCTGCTTAAAATACTTTGTTGTTCGGTAGAATATATTGAATGAGAACCATCAAGAGAATCAGTTAAATAAAATGAGCTGCCACTGTTTTTGCCTGAAAAATAATTAGCATCTGCTGTTATTTCCTGCCCTTCTTTAGGAAAAAGATGTTTAAAACCAAATTGCAATCCATTAGCATTAAAAGTTCTGGTGCTGTTTGAATTTCTGTTTGCATAGGTAGTTGTATTGTTACTGGCAATTGTAGAACTGATAATATCAGAAGGCTTAAACTCGCCATGAACCTTAACTGCATTTAAAGATAAAGTGGTTCTGTTACTAATAAAATAATCAAAGCCCAATTTTCCAAAAATAAATGCTCCTTTGTTTTTATTATTATCATCCTGGTGAATTTGCCGTTCAGGAGTTTCAAAATAATTTACCTGGTCTGTAGTACCTATAGTAATTCCTTTCATTTGATTAACCATAGTGCTTGCTGTTGCATTTATTTTACCCTGGCGAACATTAAAATCTCCACCTCCATTTACGGCACCTCTTTTATCAACTCCTGCTCTAAGATTCCCATTGTATCCCGTCTTTCTGTTCTTCTTTAAGATAATATTTAATATGCCTGCAGTGCCTCCCGAAGCATCATATTTTGCTGAAGGATTTGTAATTACTTCTACACTTTCAATTGCATCTGCAGGAATTTGATCAAGAGAAAGTGTTGTCGGTCTTCCTTCTATAAATAATTGCGGAGCCGTATTGCGGAGTTTTACATTACCATCAATGTCAACTTGTATAGAAGGAATATTTTTCATTACATCTAAAGCAGTGCCTCCGGCAGTTACAATATTCTTATCTACATTAAAAACTTTTTTATCAATATCCATTCTTAATTTATTGCTGACACCAGTTACTGTTACCCCTGTTAATTGTTGTACATCTGTAGTGAGTTTAATGTTACCGAGGTCTTTATCAAAATCGCCTGGGGTAAAAGATATTGTCTTATCATATGGTGTATGTCCTGTAGCCGATATTTTTAATTGCAATGGGCCAAAGGCAGGCAGTTCTTCCAAACTAAACTCACCATTAGTTTTCGTTATTAAGCCTTTTAATAAGATATCTTTTTTCTTTTTTGTAGCTGTATCAAAACGGCTTTGCAGCAGTACCACCGATGCATCGCTTATTGGTTTACCTGCATCATCTATTAGTTTGCCATAAATATGCCCAATGTTAGGAACTGATTTATTTCCCATTCCCTTACCCATACCAGGTAACTGAGCGAAAAGTGTAACAGAGATACACATTGTAAAAATTACCAGGAGTATACTTTTCATAAAACTATTTTTAAATTGGATTCAAGTTATACCCACAAAATTTATTACAATAATGAATGAGATGAGATGGAAAAAGATTGCGACGAAAGGATAAAAAAACTAATGATCAGGATTGATTTACCAGTGCATCCAGGTTATTGCGATAATTATCACTAACAGGAAGTTCCAGTGTGCCGATAAAGACGCTGTTTTTTCTAACTGCAGTAATACTGTTTATTGAAACTATGTACGACTTATGTATTCTGATGAATTGAGAATTCGGTAACAGTTCTTCCAGCCCTTTCATTGTAATTCTTGGAACTATTGGTTTGGCGGTACTCTTGAGATGTATCTTGACATAATCTTTTAATCCCTCAATATAAATAATATCAGACCTGATAATTTTTAATAGACTATAATCAACATTTACAAAAAAATAATCAGGCGTATTTTGATTTGTTATTTGTTTGGATTGTGTTTTTAATTTATGAAGTTCCCATGCTTTGTTACATGCTTGTATAAAACGATCAAGCGGAACGGGCTTTACGAGATAATCAACAACATTAAGATCAAACCCATCAAGGGCAAATTTTTCGTAAGCAGTAACTAAAATAAACATGGGTTTATTCGGGATAGACTGTATCAATTGTAAACCGGTTAAACCGGGCATTTGAATATCAAGAAAAACAAGATCGATTGACTGCTCCTGCAAAACCTGTATCGCTTTAAGAGGATTATTAAATTTACCTACAAGCTCTAAGTATTCAACCTTACTAATGTTATCTTCTAAAAGCTCAAGCGCTAACTCTTCATCATCAATAGCGATACAGCGTAGCATTAGTGCAGATTTAATTGTAGTGAAACAGTAAACCAATCATCCTTTTTATTAATAAGTACTTTATGATGGTTGTTATATAATAAATTCAAACGCCTTTCTACATTGTTTAAACCAATACCTGATGTTTTATCTTTAACTTCTTCTACAGCCGATTTATTAAATTTATTTCTGACAAAGAATTGCAATAAACCATTCTTCACTTTTAAATCAATATCTATTTGCGCATCTTCAATTAATCCCGTTCCATGTTTAAAGGCATTTTCAACAAAAGGAATTAATAACATAGGTTCTATACTATAGTTCATATCATCTTTTTGAAATAAGACATTAACTTTTACATTTTTACCAAAACGTTGCTGCTGCAGATCAATATAACTTTGCAAATAATCTATCTCCTTTTCTAAAGCTACTTTATCTTCATCTGTTTCATAAAGCATATATCGCATTAGTGACGACAACTTTATCAAAGACGGCTCTAACTGATCGGATTGTTTTCTGGCGAGGGCCACCATATTATTTAAAACATTAAACATAAAATGCGGACTAACCTGCGACCGCAAAAAAGATAATTCGGTTTTTAAGTTCTCTGTTTCTTTTTCTTTTACAATACGTTCTGTTTTGATCCGATCATTTATCATTTGATAAGCAGTGCTTGATGCAAAAATAAAAAGAAAAATAAAAAAGCTAAACAACAGATGCATGCGTATATTATAATCTGCCGGATTCATAAACAACTGAACCAATATCCATGTTTGAAAAATAATCCATGTAAAAATCAATAGAGATACTACTGCATATAACCAGTTCCGTTTCTTATAAATTAATTGTGGGATTAAAAAAAATGCATTAAAATAAAAAATAACTATCCACGATAGATCCATTACTAATGAAAAATAAACATTGCCATTTCCCTGTAGAGTAGTTTTGGGAGGCGCATTGTTATAGGAAGGACGAAGTAAATATGGAAGAGAGAACAATAGTATCCAGGCGGCGGCATGCAGCAGCACAATCACCCACTTTTTAGAATACCATTGCGTTTTCATGAAAGCAAAATACCATCTTAATTACAGAAAATCATTCACTTTTAAAATTGTTGCGACGAAAGGCAAAATATCATCTACTAAAAAAGTCAATCCATATAATTTTTTCATTCATTTAAATATCACCTTACCAAAAGCTGCATAGCCAACAGTTATTATACTGTCTCTGACAATGTATCTTATCCTCTTAAGAAATATCCAATCATCAATGATAATATCAGGTGTAATTACATTCATAAACTGTTCATAATACCTGGAGTCAGTATTTTTATCCGGTACCAAATTTCCCCATACAGCATCAACTGTTTCTATTTTAATTTTTTTATCATCAGGTTTGGTAACTGCTCCAATGATCATAACAACTACAATAATTAATAAAGAAATTATTAATACTTTTTTCTTCATGTAACCTTTATTTCTTTTGATATACTCTTACATAATCCACTACCATTTGCTGGGGGAAAATAGAATCATCAACCCCTTTTTGTCCACCCCAATTGCCGCCAACGGCAATATTTAGTATCATAAAAAAATCCTGCAAATATGGCCATGCGCCTGTACCAAGCCCCGGATCTGCATAAGTGAAATATTGTACGCTATCAATTGACCATACCACCTGATTGGATGTCCATTCGATTGAGTAAACATGAAAGGCATTGTCTGCATCCGGTATTAATTTATTACCACCTTTCTGTTGACCGTTAGCGCCATTATATAATTTATTATGGGCAGTGCCATAAATTATATTTTGGTTAAACCCCACTTCTTCCATGATGTCAAGTTCGCCATCATCAGGCCAGTGTAAAGGGTCATTAGCAGATAACATCCAGATAGCAGGCCACATACCTGTGCCTTTTGGCAATTTGGCCCTGATATCAAATTTACCATAGGTCCATTGCGTTTTATTTTTAGTAAGCAACCGTGCAGATGTATAATTTCTGCCGCTAAAATTTTCTTTTCTTGCCTCAATAATTAAATTACCATTTGCAACCCTTGCATTTTCTAATCTTGCATTGGTGTAATATTCCAATTCATTATTTCCCCAACCATTGCCTCCAACATCATAACCCCATTTAGTATTGTCGGGTAAGCCATCTTTATCAAATTCATCAGACCATACAAGCTGGTAAGTTTTAGCTACAGGAACAGGAGTTGGGGGAGGATAATTGTTTGTTGAAGTAGTTGTTTTTTTGCTGCAGCACGACAAGCCAAAGAGAATGCAAAAAGAAAAAACGGAAATAAAAAAATTATGTTTCATGAGATTAATTTAAATAAAAAATAAAATAAACGAGGATATAAATTTACAAAGAGAAGACTTACTATCTAATAAAGGGCGACTGCATTATCATTTTTTTACTCCGCATTAAATATATTTTTATAAGTAGTTCTTTTGAGGAAAACAAGGTGAACAAAAACAATTTTAAGGTCTCTTTCTTTTAGTTTAATTTTTTCTTTTAGTACGTTTTTGTAATTCTTCAATTGGCATTAAAATCATACGCCCTGCAGGTTGTTTACCCCTATAGGTTATTACCTTCAACATTACAGCATCTTTCGGTGCAATTAATGGCTCAGTATATTTTGGATAAAATCTATCTGGGAAAGTATTATCAAAACTGTAATAAATATCAAGCCCATTCACTTCTGTGCTTAATTTAATCTGAAGCAGACTATCAGCAGTTTTACTAACAGTAAAAACCGGGTCATACATACTTGGAGAATATTTTATTTCCGCAGCATCAAATCTTTCAAATTGTTTTTCTACCCTGTTGGTAAAATCATTCCAGTTCTTCTTTGCTTTTGGCGACCATAATGATTCTGAAATCGCAAGTCCCCTCGGCCATGTCATATACTCAGCATGGCGCATATTGTAAACCTGTTCGGTCCACAAATTTGCCTGTCCGCCTTTTATATATTTTGGATCAACTCCTTCCGGTACAGGTTCAAATTGGTACGCTTTGTTTAAGCGCAGCGTAGCATATACACGTGGTTCAATGATTGGATCACCCTGCATATAATCAAGATAAGCAAAAGTGGTTGGGCTCATTACTACATCATGCCCCATTTTAGCTGCCTTTATTCCGCCTTCCATTCCACGCCAGCTCATTACAACTGCATTGGGAGCAAGTCCTCCTTCTAATATTTCATCCCAGCCCATAAATTTTTTTCCTTTTGATTCTACAATTTTCTCTAATCGTTTTTCAAAATAACTTTGTACTTCTTCCATAGTTTTCAACCCTTCTTTTTGCATCAAAGATTTTATGGCATCACTTTTTTCCCAGAAATTTTTAGGACATTCATCACCTCCCAGGTGAATATATTCAAAAGGGAAAAGCTGTGCTATCTGCGTTATTACTTTATCAAGAAAAGCATACACTTTTTCATTTGCAGGGCAGAGGGTATTATCAATGAGCGCTATTGGCGGCGCACCATGAGACCAATCCATTATTACTTCTCCTGAGCGAACATGATAATTTTCTGAGCCGGGTGTACAGGATAATTCAGGATAAGAAACTATGGCTGCAAGGCTATGCCCCGGTACATCAATTTCAGGTAAAATATTTACAAATCTATCTTTAGCATATTGAACCAAATCTTTAATATCCTGTTGTGTATAAAAGCCTCCAAAGTTGCGTGGCTCATCAGGTGTTGGTGGAGAGAATGTTCCGAAGTAGCCAACTTTTTTTACATTCCATGCGCCAACTTCAGTTAGTTTAGGCAACCCTTTTATTTCTATCCGCCAGCCTTCATCATCAGTTAAATGCAGGTGCAGCAAATTAAATTTATAGCGCACCATCTGATCAATATATTCTTCAATATCTTTCTTACCAAAAAAGTGACGGGCAACGTCAAACATAAGCCCACGCCAGCTAAAACGTGGGTAATCTGTAATAGTGATTGCAGGTATATCCCAGCTAATATTTTTTACTACAGTTTTACTTTCAATTTCCGGAGGCAATAATTGCAGAAGAGTTTGCATTGCATAAAATAAGCCTGCGGGTTTATTTGCACTTATCGTTACAAGGTTTGAACTTACATTTAATTTATATCCTTCATTTCCCAAAGCGCCATCATTAGATAAAGAAAAACGAATATTACCGGATGAATTTGAAGGCTCTGAAACAGATTTTACAGCGACTGCATATCCCGTAACTGCTGATAATTTTTTTGAAAGAAAATTGGCCACCCTTTTGGCATCGGCATCAGTGGATAGTAATTCTATAGCGCCATCTGGTTTTAATACAAAATTTCCTTTACCCATTTCCATCGAAACAGGTTGTGGTACTATAGACACATAACTGTTGGTTTGACTAAAACTATTTGTAAAGAGAGATAGTGAAAAACTAAAAATGATAAATTGTTTCATATAGCGTGTTGAAGATAAAAGATACAGCAAGTTTATAAATCAAAAAAAATCTTTTTAGAAGAAATATTCGGATTGTAATGTAACAATTATCTAATAATTTAATTTAAAAATCTTGTTTTCACAGGTAAATAATAAAATATATTTACATAAAATATTTTTACAAATATGTTTGTACATCATGTATTTTTTTGGATGAAAGATGATCTTACTTCCGGTGCTTTGAAAAAATTCGAAAACGGAGTTAAGACACTCCCAGCTATTGAACTGGTAAAGTTTGGCGATGTGGGAAAACCGGCAGGCACAAACAGGGTGGTTATTGAGAGATCTTATTCTTATTCTTTACTGCTTGTATTTGAGAACAGATCTGCACATGATGATTATCAAATTCATCCAATTCATAAAAAATTTGTTGAGGATTGTTCTGATCTATGGAGTAAGGTGCTTATTTATGATTCTGACTCAAATTGATTTTTGTACAAAGAAATAATTTACCTGAAACATCTGATATAGCATACATTTTTATCCATGAATATTTGCAGATTACTGTCTGCATTACAGATTTGTAATTATTGAAATACTTTTTAATATAAATGATTTTGTTTTATTTATTTGAAACTTTCTTAAATTTATTGATATAATACTTCTCAATCAATTTCTTTTTAAAATTCATGTATCCTCAGGTTTATAAAAATTGTAAATATGCAAAAGAAAAAACAGCAATCATCCCGGAGAAATTTTCTTAAAAATATAACAGGTACTACCCTGGCCCTTGGTGCCGGCTCCCTCGCAGCTTTTGCAGCAGAAGAAAAAATTGAAGAAAGAACGATTTTTTATCAAAAAAAAATCCTGTCAAATGACAGGATAAATGTAGGAGTTATAGGCATGGGAATTATGGGTAATAACAATGTAAACACTGCTTTAAAAGTTCCCGGCGTGCAATTGGTGGCTGCATGCGATCTATACACAGGCAGGCTGGAACATGCAAAAGAAATACACGGCAAAGATATTTTTGTGACCAATGATTACCGCAAAATTTTAGACAGGAAAGACATAGATGCTGTAATAATTGCCACCGGTGATCACTGGCATGCACGCATTACAAAGGAAGCGCTGCAAAAAGGAAAGCATGTGTATTGTGAAAAACCAATGGTACATTTTATAAATGAAGGGCTTGGGGTTATAGAAGCACAAAAGGCAAGCAAAAAAATAATGCAGGTAGGAAGCCAACGGGTAAGCAGCATTGTATATGCAAAAGCGCATGAGCTGTATAAGTCAGGAGAAATAGGCAAGCTCAATATGGTAAATGCTATTTACGACAGGCAGGATGCATTAGGGGCCTGGGAATATACAATGCCTGCAGATGAATCGCCTGAAACCGTTGACTGGGACAGGTATATAGCAGGCATGCCCAAAATGCCTTATGATCCAAAAAAGTTTTTTTGGTGGCGAAACTATCGTGAATTCGGTACAGGTGTGGCAGGCGATCTGTTTGTTCATCTTCTTTCCGGTACGCATGTTATCACAGATTCCAAAGGCCCCAATGCAATATTTGCTTCGGGGCAATTGTGTTATTGGAAAGATGGCAGAAATGTGCCCGATGTAATGACGGGAATTATGCAATATCCTGAAACGCCTGAGCATCCTGCATTTCAATTAACACTGCAGGTAAACTTTGTGAGTGGTACAGGTGGTTCAGAAGTGATACGGTTTGTTGGAGATGAAGGAACTATTGATATTGGCGGTGGAGGATTAACTGTGCATCGCAGTATTATGTCCAAAGCGCCGGGCATAGGAGGCTGGGATGCTTTAACGACTTATCCCAAAGCTATGCAGGAAACATTGGTGCAAAAGTATAATCAGAAATACAGCCCTGATGAACAAAAAAGGCCTGTGAAGCCTGACATAATTTATAAAGAACCACAAGGGTATGATGAACACCTGGAACATCACACTAATTTTTTTGATAGTGTTAGAACGGGTAAGCCTGCAGTGGAAGATGCAGTGTTTGGTTTCAGGGCTGCAGCTCCCTGTTTAGCCTGTAATGAAAGTTATTTTAAAAAGAAAATAATTTACTGGGACCCTGAGCAAATGAAAGTAAAAGAAGGTTGATGGAGACAGCTACATAATTACATTCAATAACTCTTTCTAAATAATATTTTATTTCTCTACATTAAAATCTACAAAATATGAAACTATCAAGAAGAAAATTTGTTGTAAACGGTTCCCTGTCGCTTGCAGGAACTATGCTTTTCTCCAATGATCTATTTGCAAATACAAGCGCTATGAAAACTACATTGGGTATACAATTATATTCTGTTCGTGATGATATGAAAAAAGATCCCCTGGGCACATTAAAGCAATTAGCTGCAATGGGATACAGGAATGTGGAACACGCTAATTATGTTGATCGTAAATTTTATGGATATTCAGCAACAGAGTTTAAAAAACTTCTGGATGATCTTGGTTTGCAAATGCCAAGCGGCCATACGGTAATGAATGATAAACATTGGGATAAGACAACCAATGATTTTACTGATGTATGGAAACAAACTGTTGAAGATGCTGCAACTGTGGGCCAGCACTATGTGATAAGCCCCTGGCTCGATGAGAGTCTTCGGAAAAATTATGACGGCCTTGTTGGCTTCCTTGATGTATTTAATAAATCAGGCGAGCTATGTAAAAAATCAGGGCTAAAATTCGGATACCATAATCACGATTTTGAATTTAAATATTCTTTGAATGGTATCCAGCTTTATGATATTATACTGGATAAAACTGACCCTGCATTAGTGTTACAACAAATCGATATAGGGAATATGTATGGAGCCGGTGGAAGAGCACTGGAGATTCTGAAAAAATATCCCGGAAGATTTGAAAGCATGCATGTAAAAGATGAAATAAAAGCAACCAACAAAGGAGAGATGAATGATAATTTTGAAAGCACTATATTAGGTAAAGGCCTTTTGCCTGTTAAAGAAATTGTCAATCAATTCAAAAAATCGGGGGGTACAACTGAATTCATTATTGAACAGGAATCTTACCAGGGAAAAACGCCCATTGAATGTGCTAAAGAAGATTTAAACATTATGAAAAAATGGGGATACTGATAATTTATCATCTGGCATAAGTTTTAAAATGCTAATGTGATTAATACCTGTTTTTGTTTTGTTTTTTTTTTCAATTTTTTTATGTCTGCACAAAATATTAATGCTGCCATTAGATAAACAATGAAAGCTTTCTGAAAACAAAAGCTACCCTAATTGATTTGGAATGTTATTTTAAAAAACAATAGTTTTATTTACCATAAATAATATTGTTTGATTGGCTATCAGTATTTTAAAATCACCTGCTTCCAGCGTTCTCTTATTATCTGTATTTACAAATGCAAGATCTTTTAAAGGCAGTTTAAATGTTACTGTTTTGGATTCACCCGGTTTTAAATCAATTTTTTCAAAGCCTCTTAATCTTTTTACATCAGGAGTTAAAGAAGCAATCAGGTCAGAAACAAATAACTGAACCACTTCTTTTCCTTCACGATTACCCGTATTTTTTACAGTAACATTGATGGTTGCAGTTTCACCCGGCGAAAAACTCTTTTTATTAATACCCAGGTTGCTGTATTCAAATGAAGTATAGGATAATCCAAATCCAAATTGAAATTGAGTATCGGATTCGCCACCTTGCGGGTTACCATTTCCTTCGGACGGTTTATGAATGTAGCCTGCTAATGAATTGATATGCCCGGGGTAAGTAATGGGAAGTTTGCCACTTGGATTTACATCGCCGGTGAGAATACCAGCCAATGCATCTGCACCAAAATTTCCGGGAAGATAAAGATGTAAAATAGCTGCAGCGCCGGGTTCTATCCTGTTAATAATTCTTGGGCGGCCTTCATTTAAAATAATAATAACAGGCTTACCGGTTTTGATCATTGCCTGCGCCAATAAAAGCTGGTTATCTGATAAATTCAAATCATTAAGGTTGCCAGGCGTTTCAGTATAACTGTTTTCTCCAATGCATAGTAAAACATAATCTACACCGGCCACAGCCTGTATTGCTGCATCAATATTTACAACAGAATCTTCGTAATATTTCCCTTTCATATTATAAGCAACACCTGTTTCATATTTTACATTATCGCTTCCGAATTTTTTTTGCATGGCTTCTAAAATAGTGTTGTATCGTTGCGCATATTCATCCGTTTTTTCTCCCTGCCATGTATAGGTCCATCCACCATTTAATGTTCTCATAGAATTGGCATTTGGCCCCGTTACCAACACTTTTGCATTTTTTGGTAAGGGTAAAATATTATTTGTATTTTTTAAAAGCGTGATGGATTCTGCAGCCGTATTGTATGCCGCTTTTTCAAATGCTGTACTTCCAAATTTTGGATAATCTTTTAGATATGTTACAGGAGTTTCAAAAATCTGCAGTTCATGTTTCACTCTCAAAATTCTTGTAACAGCATCATCAATCCTGCTTATGGAAACTTTTCCTTCTTTAACCAATGCAATAAGGTCAGTACAAAATTCATTGTAATCATACGGGATCATTGACATATCAATGCCGGCATTTATCGCCAGCATGATGGCTTCCTTTACATCTTTTGTAATATGATCACGACGATATACATTTTCAATATCCTGCCAATCAGAAACAATAAATCCAGTAAAGCCCAATTCTTTTTTCATAATATCAGTAAGCATGTGTTTATTGATATGTGTAGGTATACCGTTGATCAATGCTGAATTTACCATCACTGTTCTTGCGCCTGCATCCACTACAGCACGGAATGGCGGTAAATGATATTCCCGCAAATAATGTTCGGGTATCCATGCATCACTTCTGTCGTGGCCCGATTTGGGATCAGAATAAGCCATGTAATGTTTTACACTTACTGCAAGTTTTTCTTTGCTTCCTAACGGATCCTGAATGCCTTTTACAAATTGAACTCCCATCTCCGAACTGAGGTAAGGATCTTCTCCATAATCTTCCCAAATGCGTGGCCATTGTGGGTTTGAGCCTAAATCCAATACCGGCGAAAATGTCCAGGGAACACTTGCTGCTCTTGATTCGTAAGCCGTAATAACTGCCCCATCAAAAACCAATTGACGATTCCATGTAGCCGCCTGTCCTATTTCCTGGGGGAAAAGTGTAGCGCCTGCAACATAATTAACACCATGATTATCATCGAGGCCATATAAAACCGGGATCTTCATTCGGGTTTCTTTTGTGGCATTTTGTATTTGCTCAATAATGCCATTCCATTGTTGAGGATTCATCAGGCCAGGCGTATTTAATAGTGAACCTATCTTATAATTAATTACAGCATCTCTGAATTTATCCTGGTTGAAAACAAAATTTCCATTTTGCATACTTCCTAAAGATTCAATGGATACCTGGGCCATTTGTCCTACCTTTTCTTCTAAGGTCATTTGCTTTATCATGGCATTGATCTTAGTAGCATTAGCATTTTGAGCTTTACCCCCTACAGGCAATACAACGATTAGAATGAATAAAAAAATTATGATGTGGCTTCTTCTTATTTTATATTTCATATTAATTTTTTTGAATAGAATTTTAATATTTTTTTTTAGATAACAATTATTATTGCAAATCAGTATTACTAACGAAAGCAATTTTTTTACTATCAGGCGACCATGATGGTGTGTTGATAGAACCTTGCCCTCCGTATAAATATGCAATTATTTTAGGCTTGCCACCATTTGCGGGTAATATTCGTAAGTAAACATGTTTATAAAAAGGATGATCACTAGGATTAATATCTTTCATAAAAGTTAAGCAAACTATCCACTTGCCATCGGGTGATATGTGTGCAAACCAATTATTATATTCATCATTAGTAATTTGCTGCTGGTTGCTGCCATCAGGCTTCATTCGCCATAATTGCATTGTACCACTTCTAACTGAATTAAAATAAATGTATTTACCATCAGGGCTGTATTCTGATCCATCATCTAATCCCGGGGAAGTTGTGAGGCGAATTTCTTCTCCACCATTTGACGGAATTTTATAAATATCAAATTCATTATTGCGTTGGCCTGTGAACACTAAATACTTGCCATCAGGTGACCAACCATGTAAATAAGAAGGGCCTGTAGGTGTTATCTGTTTTGGTTCACCCCCATTTATTGGAACTGTATAAACAACGGAGTTGTACTTTCCATCAACACTTGCGCCGCTTAGTCCCAACATTTTTCCATTAAAAGAAATAACATGATCGTTATTATTATTTTTTACCAACCCCGTATTAATAACTTCGGGTATCCTTTTTTTAATATCAAAGCGATACATCAATCCATTGCTGTTATAGATAAGTGCACTCCCATCAGGCGTCCAGTTAGGCGCCTGTAAAGAAACCGGTGATGAGTACATGATATCACGCCTTCCGGTAACAACATCCATAGTTTCAATGTGGCTGCCAAGATATTTTTTGTAAGCCACAAAATCATCTTTTGCAGGTATGATAATTCTAACGTTATCAAAGGAAACTTTTTCTAAAACATCTTTATTATGTGAGCAGATAAATAAACCAACATATACATCATCTGATAAATCAACATCAGTGATTTGTTCGGTTACAAATGGCTCTCCAAAATGAGCTACCGACATGATGTATTGATTGCCTTTTCTTTCTAACTGAACTACATCCGGAGCGCTGATTGTAAATTTTGTTTCTTCAACATCTGTATGAGGCAACTTGCGCCATTGCAGAGAAGTAAGCCCATCGCCATGAATAGTAGCCGCAACCATTGCAGCGCTGCTGTCAAGAGTAGTGCGAACCATCCAACCAAATTTGCGATGTTGCTCAATACCTTTACCCAATAATTTTCCTCTTGCCTGTACTATAAAATTGCCCTTCATTCGTTTCCACAAATAATGAAAGTCATCATGCGTAGACCAGATATTAGCACCTGAACCTGACAGATCATAAATGCCTGTATAAGCATTGTATGTTGCATTGCCGGGATGCAAAATTTTACCTACATCATTATGATTTTCAAAAACACCGACATTTTGTGAAGAAGAATTTATGCCGGTGAGAAAAAGGCAAGAAGCTATCATAATTATTTTGAAGTGAACTGTTTTTAAATGCATATAAAATTTTAAAAAATTAATAATCTGAATAGGAAGTGCTGTGCATTAAAATACTGTCAATGTGTGAAACAGATACTTTATTTTCATTTTCAGGCTTTGCAGATATTTCTTTCCATTGGGGATCACTGCCAAAAATTTTCCATTGAGCATCTCTTTGTTGTACATTTTCAAAAACCGGCATGTACATAAAATTGGGCATGCGGTTTCCTGATACCACATGTGCATAAAAAACGGGGTTGAAACGGAGCCGTTTAAAAATATCTATCTCACCTCCTGTATTAAACATGGCCATTTTTTTTTCAGAAAGATTTTCTGTAGGGCTTTCATAACTTCTTAATTCAAAAACTCTTTCAGCATTTTTTGATGCAGGTAAAAACAAATGTTCCTGTCCTGAAAATGCATCCAGTAAGATTGATTCCATTCTTTCATATGGAGGTTTATCGGCAGAGGCTTCGCTGAAATTTTTAGCTGATGATTTATAAGCCACATCTTTTGTAAGGCTTTCCTCCAGCTTCATCCATGCTTCTGCGGAATTAAAAGGAATTAATACATAAAGGAATTTTACTGAAGACGTATCATTTGCGATTGGTTTAAAAACGCCAATATTTTTAATCCCTAAGCGATGCAACGCAGGCATGTAAACATTTTTTAAATACTGATCAACCTGGTCAGCCTGTTCATTAGTTTTTAAATGATAAATTTTTATCTGATAAAAATCATGCTGAACCTTTGCGCTATACACCACCGGAGATAATATTACCAGCATAGCAATTATAAAAAGTATGTTTCTTATTTTGAGCATTTTTTTTATTTTAAATTTTTTATCCCTGGAAATTAAACAAGATTTTCTTTTATATACTTAATACTTTTAGTAATACTGTCAAATGGTGAACCAGGGCATTTATCCTGTTCTACAAAAAAATATTTCATACCCGCTTTATTTTTATATTTAAAAATTTCTTTAAAATCAATGACACCATTTCCTACTTCTGTAAAATCTTTTGCAGTAGTATTATCCATATCTTTTACATGCCAGAGAGGAAACCTGCCGGGATGTTGATTAAAAAGTGCAATGGGATCTTGTCCCGCTTTTGTTACCCAATACAAATCAATTTCCATTTTTACCATGTCTTTATCAGTAGCCATTAAAATATCGTATGGATAAACATCACTCTGTTTTACAAATTCAAAATCATGGTTGTGATAACATAACTGGATACCTGATTTTTTACATCTTTCTCCTGCAATGTTTAATTGGTCTGCCACATATTTATAATGATTTAAATCTCCCCGTTCAGCCTCAGACAAATAGGCACATACCATGTATTTAATACCCACTTCGGCGGCATCATCTACAGCTTTATCCCAATCGTGTAAGAGCGTGCCACTCACTATTTCGCCTTTTGTTTTTTCTTCACCAAGCCTGTAATGGGCGCTTGGTATTATAAGGCCGTTTTGTTTTAAAACTTTTTTAAAAGCTGAAGGGCTCATTCCATAAAACATTTTAGTTCCGGTGTAGGTAGCGCCTTCTACCGATGTATATCCAGTTTGTGCAACCTTTGCAAGCGTGGCTGAAGGGTCTTTGCCCATAGCATCCCGAACCGTGTATAATTGCAGGCCGATCAATGGTGTTTTAATTTTGAAACCAGAAGGTGAAATGAATAATCCTGCAGAGACCAATGATGTTGATTTAAGAAATGATCGTCTTGTTGTCATGATGAATAATTTTTAAAATTTAATGAATAATTGCACTGTTCAATTTAGTCATTTTTTAAATAACTGCCACAGGCTTTATTTCCTGGTAATCTTATCCCTTATTTCTTTCCATGTAATTACATAGATATTATTTTCTTTTAAAAGCTTTGCACATTCCGGGCTTGAGAAAAAATCAAAATCCTGCTGCCGCCAGGCAGCGCCCCAATCAGGATGATCCACTGTAATTGCTTTCATTTCATCATTGTCGTAGGCCGTATGTATGATCAGGTATGTAAGTCCCGGCTTGATATTTTTTATACCATTACTATAAAAATTTTTCATTCCTTTTTTAAGATCTTCCGGTGAAGCAGTAAGAATATAATCCACTATTACATCCTTATCCGATATCAGCGTATCAAGTTTAACCTTAAGAGGTGCTTCCAGTTGACGGGGAATAAAAACAGGTATCCGGAATTCGTGCCCTGTTTTGATATAAGCTTTTAAAAAATCAAGCCTGTACAGCACCGTGCCCATGTGAGCATCTAAATGCGTTGGCTGAATCCCAAACAGTATAGCACGTTTTACCTGGTTGCGGATTTCTTCTTCCACTTCGGCTGCTGTCGCATTTTGCATAACACTGTCTACTGAAGAATAAAAGAATCCATTTTTATTTACAAGGCCTGGTACTTTGGCCGCCGGAGTAACCGGTCCAAATTTATAATATTTCCATTCACTTGTTAATGTTAAGTGTAAACCAATATCTGCGGAATTTGATTGCACATAAGCGGCTATTTCAGAAAGCCATGGACAGGGCACCATGATGCTGGCTGAACTTACGAAACCTTTTTCCATAGCGGTTATTGATGCGCTGTTCTCTGAATGTGATATGCCCAAATCATCTGCATGAATGATGACCAGTTTTGCATTTTTAGGATACCCAAGCCTTTCCTGGATTGATTTTAACTGGCCATAAGCAAATGATGAACAAAAACAAATTAGCAATATGATAATCCTGGTTTTCATTTAAATAAATTTTTGTGAACTGAAATTTATGAAAGTAAGAGCTAATTCAAATTATCTTTTCGCAATTTTTTTTTGTTATCTTAAACTTTGGTTTCATAAATACTGCAATGACTTTCTTAATAATTTTTCTTTCCATAGTTAGCCTGGTACTTTTAATATCATGGGTTAAGCTTAATCCATTTCTTGCATTCCTCGTCGTTTCAATAATAGCAGGCCTGCTGCTTGGTATTCCATTTAATAAAATTATCGGGTCTGTGCAAAAAGGCCTCGGTGATACATTGGGTTCATTGGTTGTTATAATTGTGTTAGGCGCTATGTTGGGCAAGCTGGTTGCTGAAAGTGGCGCTGCGCAAAAGATAGCTGCGGTAATGATGAATGCCTTTGGAGAAAAATATATTCAATGGGCATTGGTTGTTACAGGATTTATAATAGGCATTCCACTTTTTTACGGCGTAGGATTTGTGTTAATGGTGCCACTTATTTTTTCTGTAGTATATCAATATAAACTGCATGCTATATATATAGGCTTACCCATGCTTGCCGCATTGTCTGTTACATTTGGATTTCTGCCACCGCACCCTGCACCAACGGCTTTAGTAGTGCAGTTTCATGCTAACCTCGGGGTAACACTATTATATGGGATCATTATTGCTTTCCCGGCAATTATTATTGCGGGCCCTTTGTTTTCAAGAACATTAAAAAGTATTCATTCAGTTCCATTGCAAACATTTCAACCTGCAACATTATCTGCGGAGCAATTACCCGGCGCTGTAAGTAGTTTCTTATCTGCATTGCTGCCTGTAATTCTTCTTATCCTGGCAACGGTTATTCCATTTTTAATTCCTGTTCAACCTGCGCTAAAACCAATCATTTCTTTTTTTGCAGAACCTTCTGTAGTAATGTTGATATCACTTGCGGTAGCTACTTTTACACTCGGCATAAAGCAGGGCAAAAGCATTAAATCAATAATGTTGATTTATGCAGATTCTGTAAAAGATATTGCGATGATCCTGCTTATAATTGGAAGTGCTGGTACTTTAAAACAAGTGCTTACAGATAGTGGCGTAAGTGACCAGATCGCTGCACAATTAAATGGCATAAATATTCATCCTCTTGTGCTCGCCTGGCTGATGGCTGCTATCATCAGAGTTTGTGTGGGTTCTGCTACCGTTGCGGGTTTAACAACAGCGGGGATTATTTCGCCGGTAATAGCACAAACTCATGTAAATCCAAATTTAATGGTGCTGGCTATTGGTGCAGGAAGTTTATTTTGTTCTCATGTAAACGATTCCGGTTTTTGGTTATTTAAAGAATATTTTAACCTCAGCATTAAAGATACCATTCGTTCATGGACAGCAATGGAATCTATCATTGCTTTGGTAGGATTAGGAGGTGTGTTACTATTAAATCTTATTATCTAATTTAAAATAAATACATATGGATACTACCGCAGATCAAAAGTTTGAAGAAATAGGGCTAACGCTTCCTCCGGCACCTGAACCGTTAGGAGTGTATAAGCCATTTCTTATTGATGGTAAACATTTATATGTATCCGGTCACGGACCATTGCAAAATGATGGAACAAATATCACCGGACGTATCGGAGATGATATGGATATTGAAAAAGGTAAACGGGCTGCGCAACAGGTAGGGTTGGCGATTCTTTCAACAATAAAGAAAAATCTTGGAAGTTTTGATAAAGTGAAACGTGTGATAAAAATATTAGGTATGGTGAACTGTGTTTCCGAATTTGAAAAGCATCCGTATGTAATTAATGGCTGCAGTGAATTATTTAAAAAAGTTTGGGGTGAGGAAAACGGCGTTGGCGTAAGAAGTGCTGTGGGTATGGGTTCCCTCCCGGGAAATATTCCAGTAGAAATTGAAGCAATGTTTGAATTGTATTAAAGCCACAACATGTTTACAATAGATGCTCATCTTGATCTTAGTATGAATGCCATGGAATGGAATCGTGATCTGAGAAAAAGTGCTGAAGAAATAAATGCTGGAGAAAAAGGATTAAAAGATAAACCTGACAGAGGTAATGCAACTGTTTCATTGCATGAATTGAGAAAAGGAAATATAGGATTGGTAGTGGCAACACAGATTGCAAGATATGTTGCACCGGATAATCCATTACCCGGATGGCATTCACCCGAACAGGCATGGGCCCAAACACAAGGTCAGCTTGCCTGGTATAAGGCTATGGAACAGGCAGGAGAGATAGTACAGATAAATGATCTTGCTTCTCTTAATAAACACATAAGCCTATGGGAGAATGATGATATTAAAGAGACAAAACCTGTTGGATATATTTTAAGTTTGGAAGGTGCTGACTCTTTAATAACTATTCAGCATGTTGAAACAGCTTATCAGTATGGGTTACGTGCTTTAGGCCCTGCACATTATGGCCCCGGACGTTATGCTAACGGAACTGATTCAACTGGCATAATGGGACCTGAAGGAAAAGCTTTGCTGAAAGAAATGGAACGGTTTAATATTATTCTTGATGCCACACATTTGTGTGATGATAGTTTCTGGCAGGCCCTGAAAAATTTTAACGGTCATGTGTGGGCAAGTCATAATAATGTAAGAGCATTGGTAGATCATAACAGGCAATATAGTGATGAACAGATCATCGCACTTATTGAAAGAGGCGCTGTAATTGGCGGAGCATTAGATGCATGGATGATGGTTCCAAATTGGAAAAGGGGAATATCAACACCAAAAGAAATGAATTGTAATCTTGAAGTATTGATTGATCACATGGATCATATTTGCCAGATAGCAGGTAATGTTTTGCATGTTGGTATTGGCTCTGATCTTGATG
Source organism: Chitinophagales bacterium (assembly GCA_025353485.1). Lineage (GTDB taxonomy): Bacteria > Bacteroidota > Bacteroidia > Chitinophagales > Chitinophagaceae > Ginsengibacter. The sequence goes on along the minus strand of JANXQO010000184.1, from coordinate 12,431 downwards.
GTGCTTTTGGCAGAGAGCAATGCCCTTACGATCTTCAAACAATTGCCGATCTGCAAAAGATTATTCCTTTGTTTTATAAGCGTGGATATTCCAGAGAGGATGTTGAAAATATTATGCATGGCAACTGGCTAAGATTTTTGAGGAATGCGTGGGGTTGAAGAATATTTACCTGTTCTTTCTGACTCTGTTTTCTTGTGGTTACATTAATTCGATGTGTTGTTGTAGTTTATAAAGAAGAAAATAATTAAAGAATAAAGGTTTAATAAAAAATAAAAATAACTTTAGGGAATCTCTAATAGCAGTAAGTTTAAACTTTCCAAAAGTTTAAATTAAGCATTGGCGTTAGTTTATAATTACCAACTTTTGGAAAGTTCAGTAATTAGAGATGCCCTTTATATAAATAACAATTACTATGCGATTATTATCAATATTTATTTATTGCTTTTTAATTTTTGATGCGAAAGCACAAACAGATTCACTCTCATCAAAATTTCCGGTTGACTCCAATTATTTTTCTTCTTTCGACGGCACCAAAATTTATTACGAAGTACGTGGTAAAGGAAAACCTGTTTTACTGATACATGGTTTTATTGTGAACAGCAATTCATGGAAGAAAACAGCATTATACACCGATCTTTTAAATAATGGCTTAAAGTAATTCTGCTGGATATGCGGGGTAATGGAAAGTCTGATAAGCCTCATGATGCAATAGCTTATGAGAATGATGCGGAAGCAAAAGATATAATGAAACTAATGGATCTTCTAAAAATAAAACAATACAGCGCCATTGGTTATTCAAGAGGTTCTATTATTACAACACGATTACTTGTATTAGATAAAAGAGTGCAAAATGCTGTATTAGGTGGCATGGGACTCGACTTCACTAATCCTGAATGGCTAAGGAGAAAAATGTTTTACAGGGCATTAATGGGGGATTCCATTCCGGAATTAAAAGGCGTTGTGGATTATGTAAAATCGCAGGGGCTTGACCAGCTTGCATTGGCATACCTGCAAAAAGCACAGCCTTCAACCAGCAAAGAAATTTTAGGAAAAGTAAACCAACCTGTATTGGTTATTTACGGAGATAAAGATAGTGATAACGGATCCGCTGCAGAACTTGCAAAGATTTTACCACATAGTTCAATCGCAACCACTCCCGGCGATCATAATCATGCTGCAGCAACTACAGAGTTTTCAAAAGAGGTTTTAAATTTTATGAAGAAAAACAATTATTTTTCGCCATTGTAGTTGTTACTGATTGTAAGAGATGAGTTGTAATACATACCAGGGCGCAGATGATAACTTCGTGATACAACATTGGCACATGTACATGCAGCAAATTCAGTAGTTGTGTTGCTTTCTTCCCTCCTCAGAGCAATATCGAAATTGATGCGAACAACAAAGAAAATGCTGTGTGTGTTTTGTTGGAATTAAAATAACCAAGATAATAAGCAGTTTAAGTTTGTATCATGCTATGCATATAATAAAATTCATTCCCGGCTTTTCATCTTGTTATAATATTTATTTATTATTATCAAAATAAGGAATTTCATCCTGCGATTCTTTTTCTTTTTGCTGCCAGTAAGCAAGTGTAACTATATGCCCGTCCGGGGTTTTTAATGATCTTCCAAATATTGCATTGGTGGGATTGAATGTTACATCTGTAACACCAACGGTAAAAGTTTGCGGCTCAGGTGGTAGTTGCTGAGTTGCTGCAGGAATGGTTATTGCTGCTTCATCAGAAGGTTCCGAAAGAGCGACTGGAGCTGCTGTTGCAGGAACTGCTTTTGGCGGCGGGCTTGCAACAATAACAACAGTATAATGATTATGTACTAAAATTTGTTTCAAAAAAATTACTCTTTCTTTTACAGCATTCTTTTCTACTATGGCACATTTTATTCCATCGAGATCTTCAAATTCATGATTTTTATTTATAGGCATGGGAAGAGTTTAGCGTTTAGGTTTTAGGTTTTATTGAAGACACCACTCACAATCCAAAACTTAATGAATAAATATAATTATAAACCGCCGGTATAAATCCAATAACAACAATACCTGCAACACAGATCAACATCGCAAGTTTTGGTAAAGTGCTGATGGATAATTTCTCAATCGGTTGTTCATTTTCATCCATGAACATTGCTTTTACTACTTTAAGATAATAATACAATGCGATGACCATATTTAATGCAGCAATGATGATGAGTAACCAATTACCCTTACCTGCGCCTGCCATTATTAAAAAGAATTTACCAAAAAACCCTGCAGTTGGGGGTATCCCCGCCAATGAAAATAATGAAATGGTGAGCACCCATGCTAAGAACGGATTTGTTTTATAAAATCCTTTATAATCATCCATATTCTCTTTACCTGAGACAGCACTTACAAAAGCGATAACCCCAAATGCCCCAAGATTTGAGAAAATATAAATGAGTAAAAAATAAATTACAGAAGCCGAACCCATTTGACTGCTGCCCGAAATACCAACAAGAATAAAACCAATTTGTGTAATGGATGAAAATGCAAGAAACCGTTTTAAATTATTTTGCCGGATGGCAAATAAATTTCCAGTAAACATTGTAAGCACACTTAACAGAAAAAGCATTTTGTACCATTCACCTGCAATGGGTTTAAAAACGGTGTACAGCACGGATACAAAAACAAAAAGAAATGCGGCTTTTGAAATAACAGATAAATAAGAAGTAACGGCTACAGGAGAACCTTCGTAAACATCCGCCGTCCATAAATGAAAAGGAACAACAGAAATTTTAAAAGCAAATCCGGCAAGTAATAAAATGAAAGCAAACAATTGCAATGGGCTTCCGCTAAGATGCTGGGAGATTTCTGAAAAATTCAATGTGCCGATAGTTCCGTAAACGAGAGAAATACCAAACAATAATAATCCGGAAGAGAAAGCGGATGAAATAATAAGTTTCATTGCAGCTTCCGATGATTGGCGTTTTTCTAAATCAAAATTGCAAAGGGCTGTAAGCGGTATGGTTGATAATTCCAGGCCCAAATAAAACATCAAGAGGTTACCACCGGAGATCATAAAAAACATTCCGAGTAAAGTGGACAAAAGCAACATGTAAAATTCTAAAACATGCTTATGATTTTTAAGCCATGAATAAGCCTGTGCGGAAATGATGAGTGTGCCAAGATTGAGCATATTCTTTTGTAATTCCATCAGTTTATTTGTTCTAAACATACTGCTGAATAAAGTGCCATCGGCATTCATAAAAAATCCCGCAACAAAATTTACGAGTAACAAAATATTTACAACATTCAATACCGTTTTGTTTTCCCATTCCCTGCTGCCTACTTTTATAAAAAGTAAAATGAAGATGATAACTGCAACCAGCAATTCAAATTTCATTAATATAAAAAAATTCTGAACCATATTAATTGTCTAAAGTTTTGAGTTTGGATGTTTGCTTTACAATTTTTTTTAAACTAGTCGCAAATTGCGACCACCTGATTTAATAATTATTTCACTACATCACTCAAAATTTTTTTTATGATAATTTCTGTTCCCGGTGTTATCAGTTTGTTCAACCAGAATGGTGCAATGCCAATTGCCACAATACCTGTCAACAAAATTACCGCAGCAAATTTTTCATTCCATTTTGCATCAACCTCACCCCCAGCCCCTCTCCAAAGGAGAGGGGAGCCATCAGCATGAGTGCGCAATGGCCCCATGATTGCCTGCCCTACTGCCCTTAAAATATACACTGCCGTTACCACAATAGAAGCACAGGACAAAATTGTTGCTACCCGATATAAAGTATCTGCGTTTTGCCAGGAGCCCATAAACACGGTTACTTCGGCAACAAAGCCGCTTAATCCAGGCAAGCCCAATGAACACAAACCCGCAAGTACAAACACAGTAGAAATGAATGGCATTATTTTGAGCAAACCACCAAGTTGCGCCGTAATTCTTGTATGGGTTCGGTCGTAGATCATACCGATGGCAGTGAAGAAAAGAGACGTCATTAATCCGTGAGAAACCATTTGCATCACCGCACCATTAATGGATGTTTGAGTAAGCATACCAATACCAAGCAATACAAATCCGCAATGGCTAACAGATGAATATGCATTAATGTATTTCAGATCCGTCTGCATCATGGTAGCGAAGGCGCCATAAATAATGGCGATAGTTGCCAGCACAATTATGACCGGTGCATAAGCATGTGCTGCAGCAGGCATTAAAAAAGTTGCTACCCGTAAACAGCCATATCCACCCAGTTTCATAGAGATGCCGGCAAGAAACATGGATGCTGCTGTGGGTGCAGATGAGTGGCCATCAGGCACCCAGGTATGAAACGGAAACAAGGCACCAAAAATTCCAAAGCCAACAAAAGCAAAAGGGAAAAATAATTTTTGTACTTCAACAGGAATGTGCATTTGTGCTATTTGTAACAAATCAAATGTATGTGTGCCGCTGCCAGTATCTGTGTTGAAATACAATCCCAGCAATCCTACAAAAACCAATGCAGAGCCAGCCATCAGCATTAAAGCAAGTTTCATTGCACTGTATTCTTTTTTACCGCTGCCCCATATACCAATTAATAAAAATTTGGGTATCACCGCAATTTCAAGGAAGAAAAAAAGAGTGAAAAGATCGAGTGAAATAAAGAATCCATAAGCGCCAAGGCTTAATAAAATGAGTAACAAAAAAAACTCCTTATTCATTTTCTCTTGCTTCCATGAAACCAACACGCCGGCCAGCACAACAAATGAGGTAAGTAAAATCATTGCTATAGAAATTCCATCAACACCTACATGATAATTAATATTGAGTGCTGCAAACCATGTGTGGCTGTACTCAAATAACATCCGGGAAGTATTGCCTGTTGCACGTTGCTGCCAGAAAACAAATAATAAAAAGAATGTTGCCAATAGTTGTATGATTGCTCCCAGCAATGCAATACTGCTAACCTGCTTTAACCCTTTACAAAATAAAATGGCAATCCCCGTTAGTAAGGGAATTAATATGAGTAAAGACAAGTTCATTTATAATATTTATTTTTTAATTCTTACTTCCACCAATAAATAAACAACACCGCCAACCCTGCTATTCCTGCAAAAAAATACAAAGTATAGTTCTGCACTTTGCCCGATTGCAAACCTTTTATCAATGCAGAAAATTTCGTTGTGATCACTGCAAGCAGATTCATGAAACCATCCACAATATTTTTGTCAATCCAGGCAGCAGGTTTACCCACAAGATTGAAAATAATTTTTTTGGTGATGAAGAGATATATTTCATCTATATAAAATTTCTTATAAGCTGAACGGTATATTCCTCCTAATGAAGTTGCCATTCTATCCGGCAGATCATTTTGTTTACGGTACAATCTTGCGGCAAATAAAATGGCAACAATAGAAAGTATTACCGGTACCGCAGAGAAAGCAATATCAAGATGAGTTTTTAATGGAATACCATCCGCAGTAACAAATGCAGAGAGCGGCACAAAGCCCGCAAATGCAGTGCAGGCAGCTAATACAAGCAAAGGCAATTTCATAGAAAAAGATCCTTCTCCATGATGAATTTGCACCTGGGGTTCTTTATGATGAAAAATAGAAAAGTACAAACGGAACATATAAAATGCGGTGAGCATAGAAGTAAATATTCCAACTGCATAAATAAATTTGTTTGAGTTGTAAGCAGCAAGTAAAATTTCTTCTTTGCTAAAAAATCCTGCAAAAGGAGGAATGCCTGCTATAGCAAGGCAGGCAATTAAAAATGCAATATGTGTTAGCGGCATTAGCTTTCTTAAGCCGCCCATATCTTTCATTTCGTTACTATGCACCACATGAATTACTGCACCTGCACATAAAAATAATAATGATTTAAAAAACGCATGTGTGAAGAGATGAAACATGGAAGCCATATAACCAAGTCCATGCTCGCCGCCATGCCCCGATACACCTAATGCAAACATCATGTAACCGATCTGCGACATGGTAGAATAGGCAAGCACCCGTTTGATATCCGTTTGTGTACAGGCAATTACCGCTGCAAGCAAAGCAGAGAGGGCACCTGTGTAAGCAACAATATTTAAAGCAATTACATCATAAGAATAAAGTGGAAATAATCTTGCTACAAGATATACACCGGCTACTACCATTGTTGCAGCATGTATCAGTGCAGATACAGGCGTTGGGCCTTCCATAGCATCAGGCAACCAGATGTGTAATGGAAACATTGCGGACTTTCCTGCACCTCCTATAAATACTAATGTCAATCCCCAGGTGAGCATGGACACACCAAGAAAAGAACTGGTTGTAATGCTGATTGATTGTGGTGACTGTGCTGTTCTAAGTGTTGTAATGAGTGTATGAAAATCTAAAGTTTCAGCATGAAAGGCCAGGATAAGAATTCCAATCAAAAAACCAAGATCAGCAAAGCGTGTGACAATAAAAGCTTTTTTGGAAGCGTCAACTGCAGATGGTTTATCATAATAAAATCCAATCAACAGGTAAGAGGAAATACCAACCAGTTCCCAAAAAATATATATCTGAAAAATATTTGTAGAAACTACCAGGCCAAGCATGGAGAAAGTGAACAAAGAAAGAAAAGCATAGTAAGTAGAAAATCTTTCTTCCCCTTTCATATAACCCAGACTGAATATATGCACCATCAATGAAATAAAACTTACTACTACCAGCAGCATCACTGAGATTGGATCCAGAACAATGCCCATATCAATAGAAACACCCGGAGAGAACTGTAGCCAGTGATATTGCAAAGGAATAATAGATTGATAAACGCCATTCACTTTGCCGTCAACAAAAAAATAATGATAAGCAGTTAGTAGAGAAAGAACAGTAATGGTAAGCAAAACAATTGTTCCGATGATACCGGATGAATGCTTTAAATATTTTCTGCCAAACAAACCCAGCAGCACAAAGCTTACTAATGGAGGTAAAGGTATAAAAGCGATATAGGAAAAATAGTTCATCAGAATTCTTAATCTTAATTTGACATTATCATTTTTATTTTGGCAACCTTATTATTGACCATTGACTATTGATCCTTCCCAAACCAGCTTACCATTTCATCTCTCCTGAATCTTCCACATCAATTGAATAATGACTCCTGTAAAAATTAATTATTATCGCAATAGCAACAGCAGCTTCTGCTGCAGCAATGGTAATAATAAAAATGGTAAAGAATATTCCATTCAATTGATCTGGATATAAATATTTATTAAATGCCACAAAATTGATGTTCACACTGTTCAGCATAAGTTCTATTGACATCAGCATGGTAATCATGTTTCTCCTGGTAAACAAACCGTACATACCAATAAAAAACAGCGCCGTACTGACAAATAAAATATGCGTTAAAGGAATATCATTCATTTTATTAAAATTATTTTCTATTATACATTTATAATTTCTGCTGTTTCTTCTTTTATATGCGGGGGCTTCTTTTCTCTTCCTGCTTTGTCAGTTGCTGAAGGGTTCTTCATCGCAATTACAATGCAGGCGATCATCGCAGCAAGTAATAAAATACTCGCCACTTCAAATGGCAATATATAACCGTGTTCAGTTGTACTCAATAATTGAATTCCGATATTGCTCACATTTACATTTAACGGTTGGTGGCCTATAGGCAGAAAATTATATTTGTATATGAATGTGTAGGTAAGAATAAATCCCAGCGATACAACAAGAGCAGCAAAGAAAACTTTACTCCGCACAGGTTTTGCCATTTCGTTGCCCGCCTGTTGTGTAAGAAAAATAGAAAAGATAATAAGCACTACAATGCCACCGACATACACAATGATTTGCACTGCGGCAATAAAATCTAACTGCATCCAGAAAAATAATCCGGCAATACCGATCAGTGAAAACAATAACCAAATGGCGGAGCGAAAAATTTTTCTTGAAGTAACAGCAAGCAAACCCGTACTTAAAATAAAAGCAGAAATGATATAAAATATTACCTGTGATGCAGTCAATTTATTTTAATTTTCTTTATAATTTTATTAAACTATCAACTACTCTACCCCGTCCCTTATTTTTGATCCGGGTTTATTTAATTTCTTTGTAAGAAGGCTTCTATCAAACACACTATGCTCAAATGTTTGCGCCATTTTAATCGCATCTGTTGGGCAGGCTACAATACATAAATTACACATGGTGCACAACTCCAGGTGATATACAAATGTATCTAATGCTTTTTTCTTTTTGCCCTCCGGCGATACATCAAATTTTGTAACAATTTTTATAGTGGCATTGGGGCACGCCAGTTCACATGCCGTACAGCCTGTGCAGGCATGTTCATTATTTTCATCATGAAGCATTATCACTTCGCCACGGAAACGTTCCGGTAATATCTGCTTTGTATCCGGGTATTGCTGGGTGATAATTTCTTTATGATGTGTAAAATAATAGCCAGTACGCCTCATGCCGGTAAGAAGCGATTTTACAGCGTTAAAAATATCGGATATGTAATCTTTTAAAAACAATTTTATATAAAGTTTAGTATTTTACCACATAGGATATAGATACATAGGAACACATAGTTTTTTTGATATACTATTTATGTGGTACTATCTCAATTTTACCACATAGAAACATAGGCCACATAGGAACACATAGTTATGTTTTTGGTAATGCTGCATAATATTCATTTACTAATGTTCTTTGTCCCTGTTTCATAATATTTGTACAATTAAAATTTATTAAAATACCTTTGGGTTTTGCAATAATTTCATATAAGTAAGCACCTGTGCTGAGTGTACGGGAAGCAACCCTTCTATAGCTTTTAGTTCTACAAGAATTAAATCTTCAACCAATACATCGAGTCTTAAATCAGCTTCCATTAATAATCTTTTGTAAGATACAGGCACCCACTGTTGGGTTTTAAATTCAAGATTCTGCAACGACAATTCCCGGACAAAACATTTTTCATAAATACTTTCAAGCAACCCCGCCCTAATTGTTTATGGACATCTAATGCGCAACCAATTATTTTATATGTTAATTCATCAAGGTATTTTTGTGTAATCATTATTTTTTTTATATAATTCTTATGTGGTTCTATATATCTATGCGCCTATGTGGTTTGCTCTTGATCTCCTAAAAATGCCAACCCATAATCGCCACCAATGTCATCAGCAACAAATTAAACATACTTATCGGTAACAGATATTTCCATTCTAAATTTAATAATTGATCAATACGCAGCCGTGGAAATGTCCACCTAAACCACATGATAACGAATATCAGAAAAAAAACCTTCCCCATAAACCAGATGGATGATGGTACATAATCCATCACATGATTAAAACCTTGCCAATGGCCAATGTGTAACGGCATCCAACCGCCGAGAAATAATATGGCGCCTATGCTGCACACAATAAAAATATTAACATACTCTGCAAGAAAAAATAAAGCGAATTTCATTCCTGAATATTCTGTGTGAAAACCTGCCGTTAATTCACTTTCTGCTTCTGCCAGATCAAAAGGTGCCCGGTTAGTTTCTGCAGTTACGGCAATGATGAAAATTACAAACGAAATAAGCGCCGGGATATGCCCTTTAAAAATCCACCAGCCATTTTGCTGTGATGCAATGATATCAGAAATCTGCAGGCTGCCTGTAAGTACAACAATTGAAATAATAGAAAGCCCCGCACTCAATTCATAACTTACAATTTGTGCACCGCTTCGCATGGCACCGAGCAAAGAATATTTATTATTGCTTGCCCAGCCCGCCATTAAAATACCAATTACAGAAACAGAAGAAACTGCGCTTACATACAGCACACCGATATTCAGGTCCCACATCTGAAACCCTTTGGCAAAAGGAATTGGCGCCATAATCAGCATCGCAACGATCATTACTACAAACGGTGCCAGGTTGAATAAAAATTTATCTGCACCATCAGGTGTAAGCCCTTCTTTCATTGCAAGTTTTAGTGTGTCTGCAACTGTTTGTAATGACCCCTTGTATCCAACACGGTTTGGCCCGAGACGAATCTGCATGTATGCAGAAACTTTTCTTTCCATTAATACCAGCACTAAACCAAGTACAGCAAATAATGTGATGACAGATAATCCTACGATCACAAATTCAAACAGCAATGCCAGTGTTGGATTGAATGTGTTGTTCAACCATGTGTGAATAAAATTCGTTACGCCTTCGAGACTAAACATACCCCAACCCCTAAAGGGGCTTTAGTTTTTTATGATGAAATATTGTTCTTCCCTAAGTTCCCTTTAGTGGATTTAGGAGATTTACCTGTCTATATCCGGTACTACTAAATCTAATGTTCCCATGATTGCTACAAGGTCTCCTATCTTATGCCCCCTCGCCATGTGGTTGAGTGCAGAGAGATTAGAAAAACCGGGTGAACGAAATTTTATCCGGTAAGGTGTAGTTCCTCCCTCGCTTACAATGAACACACCAAATTCACCACGTGCTGTTTCCACTCTCGAATAAAATTCCCCTTTCGGTAATTTCAAAACTGCTTTTGTCTTTGCAACAAAATCTCCTTCGGGAATATTATCAATGAGCTGCTCTACGATAGAAAGTGATTGCCGCATTTCCTGCATGCGCACAAGATAGCGGGCAAAACAATCGCCACTGTTTTCAATAATCTCATCAAACTGCAACTGGTTATAAACTTCATACGGATACAATTTTCTTATATCGCAACTTACGCCGCTGCCTCTTGCTGTTGGCCCTGTGCAGCCATAAGAAATAGCATCATTTTTTGAAATATAGCCTACATTTTTCATACGGTTTTGAAAAATAATATTACCTGTTACCAATTCATCATACTCATCAATTTTTGATTTGAAAAGTGTGATAAATTCTTTTACATGTTTTTGAAAATCAGGATGCAGGTCCGCCATTACACCACCGGGCACAATATAGTTCATCGTTAATCTTGCGCCGCAGGTTTCTTCCATAATATCATTGATAGCTTCCCGTTCTCTGAATGCATGAAAAAAAGGAGTGAGTGCACCCACATCCATTGCCATTGCACCCCACCAAAGCTGATGTGATGCAAGCCTTGTTAATTCGTCCATCAATACTCGAATAACTTTTGCCCGTTCCGGAATTTCTATCTGTAAACCTTTCTCCACACACAAAGCACAACCATGATTATTGATGTGGGAAGAAAGATAATCCATGCGGCTTGTAACATAAATGAATTGGCGGTACGACAGGCTCTCACACATTTTTTCTATGGAGCGATGAATATAACCGAGATGCGGCTCCACGTTTTTTATTGTCTCGCCGCTAAGTGTAATCACGAGATGTAAAACGCCATGCGTGGATGGATGTTGAGGCCCTATGTTGATGACGAGATCGCCTGCCTCCCCTAAATCCCCTCCGGTGGAGGGGACTTTTGAATAGTCACTTATTATTTCAGTTTGTCTATACATACTTTCGCTTTCTTTCTCTCTCCCCTTCGGGAAGAGCCGGAGAGGGGCTTATAGCTTGATCATATTTATTGGATCTTCATAATCTTTGCGTAAGGGCCATCCCTCCCATTCATCTGTCATAAATAATCTTCGCAAATCAGGATGCTGTAAAAAAATTACACCAAACAGATCATATACTTCACGTTCGTGAAATTCCGCAGTGCGCCAAATATCTGACACGGTTTCTATTTCAGGATTAATTCTATCGAGATTAGCTTTTACCACAATTGTGTGACGGTGTATAGTGGAACTTAAATGATACAGCATGGTAAAATGCGTTTTCCAATCAATACAGGTAAGGCAAAATAAATAATTAAAGTTTAATCCGTCTGCTGAGAAAAGTTGTTGTGCAATGGTTTTCCAATTTGGCGAATCAACAAAAAATGTAATCCATTCTGCTCCCTCTTCAAAAGTTGCAGAAGGAATAAGTTCAGTTAGTTTTATTTTTAATTCTTCGTTGTTCATTAAAACTATTTAATAGCTTCCAGTTGTTTATTGCCCATTGTTTATTGCTTATTGCCAATTTCTTTTATCTGTTCCCTGGTAGCTCCACTTTTTATTTTTTCCTGCAATGTTATTAATGCATGCAATAATGCTTCCGGCCTTGGCGGACAACCTGCTATATATACATCAACCGGTATTACATGGTCTGCACCTTTTACAACAGAATAAGTGTTATAGAAAAAAGGGCCGCCACTCGTTGCGCATGCACCCATTGCTATCACGTATTTTGGATCGGCCATTTGATCGTATAATCTTTTTAATACCGGCGCCATTTTATTTACAATTGTTCCGGCAATGATAATTACATCAGCCTGGCGTGGGGTGGCTCTTGCTACTTCAAATCCAAAACGTGACCAGTCATATTTTGCAGCAGCGGTGCTCATCATTTCTATGGCGCAGCAACTGGTGCCAAATACCAATGGCCATAATGAATTAGAACGTGCCCAGTTAATCACTTCATCCAGCTTGCTGATTAC
>JANXQO010000160.1 GCA_025353485.1 Chitinophagales bacterium | reverse complement strand
ATGTAAAAAGCCCGGATGAGAGATCATCCGGGCTTACTTTTTTTATTCGCAATTCACCAATCACAATTCACTATATAATTATCATAGCGTCTCCATAACTAAAGAAACGGTATTTATCTTTTATTGCTTTTTTATAAGCTTCCATCATAAGATCATATCCGGCAAATGCACAAGCCATAATTAATAAACTTGTTTTTGGCAAATGAAAATTGGTAACTAAAGCATCTGCTATATTAAATTTGTATGGGGGGTGAATAAAATGATTTGTCCATCCTTCCGAAGGCTTCAATAATTTTTGAGCAGTGAATGAAGATTCCATTGCCCTCATAGTTGTTGTTCCTATTGAACAAATTCTTCTGCCACTTTCTTTTGCCTTGTTTACAATATTGCAGGCTTCTTCTTCAATGCGGTAATACTCTGCATCCATCTTATGCTTGCTAAGATCTTCAACTTCAATGGGCCGGAAAGTTCCAAGGCCGGTATGTAAAGTAACTTCCGCAAAACGGATACCTTTTATTTCCAAACGCTTAATAAGTTCGGGACTAAAATGCAAACCTGCAGTTGGCGCTGCCACAGCTCCTTCATGCTTTGCATAAACGGTTTGATAACGTTCTTTATCTTCTTCTTCCGGTTTGCGTTTTATATATTTAGGCAAAGGTGTTTCTCCCATAAAATACAGCATCTTTCTAAACTCCTCTTCAGTGCCATCCCATAAAAAACGAATGGTACGTCCGCGGCTGGTAGTGTTGTCAATAACTTCTGCAACCAGTTCATCACTTTCTCCAAAATATAATTTATTGCCTACTCTTATTTTTCTTGCAGGATCAACAATAACATCCCATAACCTGTTTTGCTTATGTAATTCTCTTAATAAAAACACTTCTATTTTGGCGCCGGTTTTTTCTTTGCGGCCATACATGCGTGCAGGAAAAACCTTTGTGTTGTTTACAACAAATACGTCTTTGTCATCAAAGTAATCAAGAATGTCTTTAAAGTGTTTGTTGTCAATTTTGCCGGTCTTTCTTTCAATCACCATCATACGGCTATCCTCTCTTTTTTTAGTAGGATTCTGAGCGATTAAATTTAAAGGAAGATCAAATTTGAATTGTGATAATTTCATGTACAATTATTAATTTAAGGTTAATTGTCACATGCCATTTGCTGTGGTTAAACAGAGATATGTCCCCGTTGCTTCGGGGCACTTATCATGTTACGGCATGATTTTTTAAGTGTGCAAAGGTAAGGTTTTGTTATTGGAGTTTTGTAATTAATATCAGAGAATATCACAATTAATATTATGGAACTATTACAATTGCAATATTTGGTGATTTATTTTGTTATATGCACCTTTATGTAAACCCCTTTTTAGTGGCTAATTTTTCTCCCCGGTGTTTATTTATTATTACAACAGCCTTCATGTTGTTTTCAACAAATTCTTTTTCTCAAAAGGGTTCTAAAAAATATCCAAGCCTTTTATGGGAGATAACAGGCAATGGATTAAAAACACCCTCTTATTTATTCGGCACTATGCATGTAAGCAGTAAAATGGTTTTTCATTTACCTGATTCATTTTATTATGCTATTAAAAATGTGGAAACCGTTGCATTGGAATTAAATCCTGATGTATGGCAGGGGCAGATGGTAAAACTTGATCAACTGCAGCTTAATTACAAAAATTTTACACAGGCGCCCAGTTCCGATTATCTTACTGAACGGTCATTTCAGATAGAGAAATATGATGACGAATTAAAAACCGCATTAAGTTCGGAGCCTACTGTTGTTAACAGCCTTTTATACCGAAGCTACAAAAGCAAAGAAGATTTTGAAGAAGATACTTTTCTGGATCTCTACATATTTCAGACGGGTAAAAAACTTGGAAAGAAAACTACAGGAATAGAAAATTATTATGAAACGGAAAAAATAGTAATGGAAGCGTATGCCGATATGGCGAAAGAAAAAAATAAAAAAGCGATTGATACTGACGGCGAATCCATGAATGATATAACCCAAAAAATGGAAGATGCTTATCGTTCAGGAGACCTTGACCTTCTTGATTCATTAAGTAATATGATGGATGCTTCTGATGCTTTCAGAAATAAATTTTTGTACAGGAGAAATATGATACAGGCTAATTCAATTGATACTATTCTTAAAAAAAATTCTTTATTTGTTGGTGTTGGAGCGGCACATCTTGCAGGTGATAAAGGAGTAATTGAATTACTTAGAAAAAAAGGATATATACTCCGGCCGGTTATTATGGCAGCGAAAAATGATTTTCAAAAAGACCAGGTAGATAAATTAAAAGTACCTGTAAATTTTATCACCAATTATGCTGAAGATGGATTTTATAAAGTGGAGGTACCGGGGCCATTATACAAAATGGCAAGCGATGTTTCAGGTTTGAATAGAAGGCAATATGCTGATATGAGCAATGGGACTTATTACCTTTTAACAAGAGTGAAAACGCATGCCGCTTTTGTTGGTAATACGGAAGAGAAGGTTCTAAAAAAAATTGACAGCCTGTTGTATGAAAATATTCCCGGTAAGATTATAAAGAAAACTGTCATCAAAAAAAATGGGTACAGCGGTTATGATATAACCAATAAAACGAGGCGTGGAGATATACAGCGCTACCAGGTATTTGTAACGCCTTTTGAAGTACTTGTATTTAAAATGAGCGGAAAAGAAGATTATGTTAATGGTGCTGAAGGAGAAAAATTCTTTTCTTCTATTCAATTAAAAGTATCTGTTTCAGGATGGATAAATTTTGAGCCTGAACAAGGTGGTTTTAAAATAAAATTACCGCAACAGCCACATATAGTTCTTAATACATCTACTGTGGATAATGTGGACAGGTGGGAGTATGAGGCTGTTGATAAAAACAGCGGAAATGCATTTCTTATTTTGAAAAAATCGGTAACTAATTTCCGCTTTTTAGAAGAAGATACATTTGATCTGAGCTTAATGGAAGAATCTTTTAAATCATCTGAGTTTATTAAAACACAACAGCAGCGAAGCATTTCAAACTTTAATGGCTACCCTGCAATGGATGTGCAGGAAACTTTAAAAGACGGTAGAATTATAAAAGCCAAATTTATTATTAAAGGTTCTCAGTATTATTTACTTGCTGCATCAGGTAAAAATTTAAGCAATGATGTTAAAGACTTCTTTTCTTCTTTTCAATTCACCCCTTTTAAATATCCGCCGGAGAAAAATTTTGTTGATACATTTCTCTACTATACTGTATCTACACCTGTAATTCCCGAGATGGAAGAAGACCTAAGGGCATTAATTGAAAAGATAGGAAACGAGGGCTATAGATATGGATTTTCCACAATTGATACTTATTGGCCAGGAGTAAGAAATGCATTGTTTAAAAGTGATAGTACCGGGGAGATAATTGCGGTGGGTATGCAGCAATATCCTAAATATTTTTATGTAAAAGATTCTTCAACTTTTTGGAAAGATGAAATAAATGATTACCAGGCAAGAACGGATTTTAGTCTTACTAAAAAAGATTTTTTTAAAACGGATGATGGGCTTTCGGGTTACAATTTAATTTTGAGAGATACAAATTCGTCACGCCAGATAAACCGTTTATTACTTTTAAAAAACGATCGCCTCTATCGCATAGTTTCCATGGGTGATACATTGAATGAAAGAAGTGATTTTATAAAAAATTTTTATAAAACATTTCATCCGGTGAACAATAAACAGGAACGAAATATTTTTACCGGTACAACCGATAAATTTCTGAACGACCTCTTTAGCGCTGATAGTGCAACCCAGGCAAAAGCACAGGCTTCCATTTCAAACATTTATTATTCAAAAAATGATATTCCTAAACTGGTAAATACAATTAACAGGTTAAAGAATGCTGATAAAGATTATCTGGATAGTAAATCCCGGTTTATTGCCGAACTGGGTTATATAATTGACACAACTGCTACACCGGTTATACTAAATGCATTAAAAGAAATTTACTTCAAAACAGCTGATACAGGTACATTTCAAAACGCTGTTTTACGAGCGCTTGCAAAAAAGAAAAACATAAGTTCATATTCATTGCTAAAGGAATTGCTTTTGCAGGATCCACCGGTGTTTGCAACCAATTATGAGTATAGTACATTTTTCAATGATATAAAAGATTCTCTTTTGCTTGCAAAACAATTATTCCCGGAGATTTTACAGCTTTCAACAATAACAGATTATAAGGATGATATAAATTCTCTTTTAGTAACCCTGGTAGACAGTAACCTGGTAACCGCAAAAGAATATGAAAATTACTTTGGTAAAATATATTTTGATGCAAGGCTGGAATTAAAAAAACAACAGGGTAAAGATGAAAAATTAAGGGAAGGCGAAAACAAAAATAATAACGATTCAAAAATATATACCGGTTATAATTATTCAAATTCAAAAACAGGGCTTGATGATTACGCTGTTTTGCTGATGCCCTTTTATGATAAACCACAGGTGCAAAGCTTTTTTCAAAAACTTTTATATTCAAAAGATAAATTACTGCAACTGAGTACAGCAGTGCTTATGCTGCGTAAAAATAAATTTGTACCGGATAGTTTATTACTCAACCTTGCGGCAATAGATGAGTTCAGGATAAAACTTTTTAAAGCACTTGAAAATGCAAAGCTTCTCAACAAATTTCCAAAGCAGTATAAAAACCAAACAGATATTGCAAAAAGTATTTTAGCCGTCAATAAACCAGATTCAATTGTTTACTTATCCGGAAAAGCAATAAGTGTTAGTAACAAAAAAGGGGTTGTATATTTTTTTAAATACCGTATTAAAAAAGAGGATGGATGGAAGATCGGCATCAGTGGCATGCAACCAGAAAACAGTAATGAAGTAAGCAGCAACAGCAAGCTTGTTAAGTTAACAGATAAAAAGATTAGAGATGATGAACCATTGAATGATCAGTTGGATAAGCAATTAAAAAGACTTTTATTTTCCGTAAGCAAAAGTGGTAAAATTTTTTACAAAGACAATTATACAAGGTTTGGGAAAGATGATTATTAGATATTAAAAAATTCCACGAATGCATAAACCTAACTTTTTTAATTCGTGTAATTTCGTAAAAAATTCGTGTAATAAAAAAGGCAATAAAACAGATTAACCTTACACTACAATTCCTTTTGGTATTGAGGCTATCAATTTTTTTGTGTACTCTTCTTTAGGATGGAAGTAAACTTCATCAGCACTTCCGCTTTCTTCAATCCTGCCCTTGTTCATTACCATTATCCTGTCGCTGATGTAACGCACTACAGAAAGATCGTGTGAAATAAAAATGGAAGTGAACCCAAATTCCTTTTTAAGGTCATTTAATAAATTTAATACCTGCGCCTGCACACTTACATCCAGTGCAGAAACACTTTCATCACAGATCAAAAATTGTGGGTTCAATCCTAATGCTCTTGCGATGCATATGCGTTGCCTTTGTCCTCCACTAAATTCGTGAGGATAACGATTAAAATGTTCCTGTTTAAGATCTACTTTTTCCAAAAGCTCCATCACTTTATCCCTTCGCTGTTTATTATTTAGTAGCAATCCATGAATTTTCATTGGCTCCTGGATGGCGCTGCCAATGGTGATGCGTGGATTAAGTGAACCGTAAGGATCCTGGAAAATGATCTGGATATTTTTTCTCATTCTTCTCATTTCATTCTTCTGAATATGCGCTATATCTTTTCCGTCAAATAAGATATTGCCTGCTGTGGGTTCTATCAATCTAATCAAAGCTCTGCCCAATGTGGTTTTGCCGCAACCGCTTTCACCAACCAGGCCCACAGTTTCTCCTTTCATTATTTCAAAGCTTACATCATCAACGGCTTTAAATTCTAAGAGTACCTTTCCAAAAAAATTTTTTCTCACAGGAAAATACACTTTAAGATTTTGAACTTTCAGCACAGGCTTTTGTTCAAGAAGAGTTCTTACATTGTTGCCAGTTGCCAGTTGTTGGTTGCCGGTTTGTTGTTGCTCATTACTGGTAACAGGTAACTTGTAACTGGTAACTAAAAAGTCACTCACTACCGGCAACCGCTTTCCTTTGGAATGTAACACTGGCCTGCAGGCAAGCAACGCTTTTGTATAAGGATGTTGTGCGTTTAAAAAAATATCTTTTACACTGCCTGTTTCCACAACGCTTCCCTTGTACATTACAATTACTTTGTCAGCAATCTCTGCCACCAAACTAAGATCATGGGTAATGTAGATAACACCCATTTCGTGTTGCTGCTGCAGGTTTTTTATCAATTGCAGGATGGTTTTTTGTACCGTTACATCCAATGCTGTTGTTGGCTCATCAGCGATCAGCAATGATGGATTACAACTCATCGCCATTGCTATCATCACTCTTTGTTTTTGCCCCCCGCTTAACTGGTGAGGATAGCGGTCTAAAATATTTACAGGGTTGGGGAGTTGTACCTGTTCAAATAATTCAATAGTTTTTTTTCTTGCAGAATTTTTATTTTTTTTCTCATGCAATTGTATTGCTTCCATTACCTGGCTTCCGCATGTCTGCACAGGATTAAGAGAAGTCATTGGTTCCTGGAATATCATAGCAATTTCATTGCCGCGGATATCTCTCATTTCCTGCTCTGATAATTGCAACAGATTTATTTGTTTATCATTTTTTGAAAACAAAATTTCTCCCGATGAATATTTTGCAGGAGGGCTTTGCAACAATTGTAATATCAATAAAGAAGTAACGGTTTTTCCGGAACCGGATTCACCAACAATGGCAACAATTTCTCCTTTATTTATTTCAAGAGAAACATTTTTAACTGCAGAAGTGCTGCTATATTCTGTTTCAAAATCAACAGAGAGGTTTTTTATTTGGAGAAGTAGTGGAGGCATTACAAATTATTTTTCTCATATAATTCCCAAAAATTTTTGGGAGACACGATCTTTACATTTTGAAAAACTTCAATGTTAAAATCTAAATGGTTGCCGGTGATAAGATAATCTGCCTTTGCTTCCACTGCTAATTCCAAAAATTTGTTATCCGATTTATCTTTCAAAACTGATAATGAGAATTGCGGATAATAAAAGGTGCCGAAAATTTTCATGTTATGTAAAAGATTTTCAGATTTTTCCTTAAAGGCCTTTTTCTTAATGAATTTGGGATATTGTAATACTCTTTCAAACTCTGTTAATGCATTTTCACTAATACATAATTCAAAATTTGCTTCAAACACCTTATCTACAACCAGCATTGGATAGCTTTTTCCGATAGCGGCTGACACAAACACATTTGTATCAACTACTACTTTTATCCTATTGATTTCTCACTTCTTTTATAAGATTATTTATTTCTTCGTTCGTCATTTTATCCAGCCCTTCTGCCTTTGCAATTGCATTACATGCAGCCAATGCTTTTTTTGCTTCAAGCCTTGCTATTTTTTTTCTAAGTTCAGTAAACGATATTTTGGAAGATTGAATTTGTAAATCCTGGAGTTGTTGCTCATCTATTTCCAATTCAATAGATTTCATAAGTTTTATATGTAAGTTACTATTATTTTCATTATTTTAAAACTTCAAATGCCTAACCGTTAGTCCATCATTCATCAATTGTTTTAATGAATCTACACCAATCTTTAAATGCCGTTCTACAAATTGGGCAGTAACACTAACATCACTTGCTTCCGTTTTTACTCCTTCGGGAACCATTGGAGAATCACTCACTAACAACAATGCACCGGTAGGAATTTTGTTGTAAAAGCCAACAGTAAAAATGGTTGCTGTTTCCATGTCAATTGCATAAGCTCTTATTTTTTGCAGGTACTCTTTAAATACTTCATCATGTTCCCAAACACGGCGGTTGGTTGTGTACACGGTGCCTGTCCAATAATCAAATTCATATTCTCTTATGGTTGTAGAAATTGCTTTTTGTAATGCAAACGCAGGAAGTGCAGGCACCTCTGCAGGAAAATAATCGTTGGAGGTTCCTTCACCTCTTATTGCTGCGATAGGCAATATCATATCACCGATCTTATTTCTCTTTTTTAATCCTCCGCATTTTCCTAAAAATAAAACGGCTTTGGGTTCTATCGCACTCAGCAAATCCATAATAGTTGCGGCTGTAGGGCTGCCCATTCCAAAATTTATTATGGTAATATTATTTGCGGTGGCGCACTGCATTGGCTTTTCAAGGCCAACAACTTTTACTTTATTCCATTCGGCAAACAGGCTAACATAATTGCTGAAGTTGGTTAATAAAATATACTCTCCAAAGTTTTCTAATTTCTCTCCGGTGTAGCGGGGTAACCAGTTGTCTACTATATCTTTTTTTGTTTTCATCTATGTTTGGTTACGGCAATAGTTGTTTATTTGCTATCGCTAAAAGTACAAAATAATTACCGGGGGTTTAAATATGATCAAAATCAATTATCCTAAAACTGCTTTCAAAATAAAAAAAGAAAATAATATTGAATTGATATTTGATGCTTTCCGCAAACGCTGGATGGTATTAACGCCGGAAGAATGGGTAAGGCAAAACATGCTGCAATATATTACAGAGGTAAAAAAATATCCAGCCAAATTAATTGCTATTGAAAAAGAAATTTATTTAGGAGAATTAAAAATGCGTTGCGATGTTGTTGTGTATAATAGAAATGGCTTGCCCTGGATGATAATTGAATGCAAGGAAATGAATGCAAAGCTAAATGCAAAAGTAGTAGAGCAAATACTTCGCTATCATATTACGCTTCCGGCCAAATATCTTGTAATAACTAATGGCAGCTATTGTTTTGGATTTGAAAAAAGAGAAGGACAGTTTTATGAAATAAATGAGCTGCCATCTTTTGAATAAAAAGACCTTGAAGGTTTTTAAAACCTTCAAGGTCTAACTGATATTTTACAGAATTTTTTTATGGAAATATTCCTAACTCTGCATAAGAAGTAGCAACCTTATTTATTGCACAAACATAAGCGGCAGTTCGCATGTCGGGGATGTTAGGATTTGCATTCCAGATATCCATTATCTCTCTTGTTGCAGTTATCATTGTTTCTTCCAGACCGCTTCTTACAAGATCAACTTCATCAGCACCATGCATGATAAATTCTCTTTCATCAGCACTAACATTTTTGCCGGTAAGTTCTTCCATTTGCCCTAATATATGATGGTTCATATTTTCAGTAAAACGTTTTTCCATACGTCCATAGCGTACATGGCTAAGGTTTTTAAGCCATTCAAAATAACTAACGGTAACACCGCCGGCATTAAGATACATATCGGGTACAACTATTATCCCCTTTAATGCCAATATTTCATCAGCGTCAGGAGTTAATGGGCCATTGGCGCCTTCACCAATTATCTTTGCCTTTATTCGTGAAGCATTTTCTCCATTAATTACATTCTCCAGCGCAGCAGGAATTAAAATATCACAATCCATTTCCAAAGCTTCACCGGTATTTTCAAAATTAGTGGCGCCGGGAAAATTATGTATAGAGCCATTTTTTTTGCGGTGTTCCACAACAGCGTCAAGGTCTAATCCATCATTATTCCAGATAGCGCCTTCATATTCTGCAAGTCCAACAATTTTTGCTCCTGCCTCTTTAAAAAAGTATGCTGCATGATACCCTACATTTCCCAGCCCTTGTACACAAACCCGTTTGCCTTCAACTCCTACGGTTAGTTTTAATTTATCCATTACAGTTTGCATGTTGCATACTTCCCGCAATCCATAAAAAATACCTAAGCCTGTGGCTTCTGTTCTTCCACGAACGCCGCCCTGTGAAACCGGCTTACCTGTTACACAACCTGCTGCATCAATCTCACCCGGATGCATCGCAACATAAGTATCCAGAATCCAGGCCATTTCTCTTGCGCCTGTTCCATAATCAGGAGCGGGGACATCAGTGCCGGGGCCAATAAAATTTTTCTTGATTAATTCTGCTGTGTAGCGGCGTGTTATTTTTTCAAGGTTGTAGGCAGAATATTTTTTGGGATCTATTTTAATTCCTCCCTTACCGCCGCCAAAAGGTACATTCACAATTGCACATTTATAAGTCATTAAAGCTGCCAATGCCATTACTTCATCCTGGTTAACTGCAAGGCTAAAACGAATTCCTCCCTTACAAGGTGTTTTATGATGGGAATGTTGTACCCTGTAAGCTTCTATCACTTCTATTTTATCATCAACTTTTACCGGGAACCGCATTTGGTAAACACTATTACAGGCTTTTATTTGTTCTAAAACTCCCGGGTCCCAATTAGTAAATACGGCTGCTTTATCAAAACTTCTTTCCACACTTTGAAAAAAACTATAGGGCTTTTCTGATGACATAAAATTGTTTTTAAAAATTAATCAATCGTTCTTTATTAAAAATATTTTACTCTTTATTTTTTTCAAACCTGCTTATTTTTTTATCTATGATAAATACATAAATAAATAACCCGATTAAAATTGTAAGACAAACGGCTACCACAACATAAATTTTTCCATTGCTTCGCATACTGTCTGCCATCTCAACTTTGTTTTGTGCAAATGATGCACAACTTAAAAACAAACAGCCTGCAATAAACATGAAACGTATAATTAACTTATGCATTAAACAGAGTTTTATCTTTTAATAACTGTAACCGGATTTTTATTGTTGCTATCCAAACTCCCAGCAAAGTCCACCCAATAACTGCAGGATAAAATATCATCCGCAGGCGGCTGTCAATATCATTAAAATTAAGAGCCGGGTTTCCTCTTTCACTGCCGGGAGCACCGGGATGAAGGCTGCCAACCAATCTTGGTATTATCCAAATGCTTGGGAAGAGCATTGCAAAAGCAAAAATATTATAGACTGCACTTACCCGTGCCCTTTTATCAATATCTGTAAAAGATCCTCTTAAAACAAAGTATGCGCCGTAAATTAATAATGCTATGGCAGCGCCAATAAGTTTGGGTTCTTTTAAAACATTTGCCAGCGATTGATTCTGATCAGATAGCCAGGTATAATTTGCCCAGATAGTTCCGGTTGCATAACCTAATATGCCAAAGATACTTCCTACTGCGGCAAATTTTTCTGCAAAAATATCATTGAGATGACTGGATGTGCGCAGGTATTTAATACTGTAAATAAAACTTATAATAAATAAGATCATCATGCCAAACCACATGCAAACATGAAAATAAAGATTGCGGATTGATTCATTTAATATTGGCAAACGGGGTACCTCTAATAAAAAACCACCAATAATTGTATAGGCAAGTAATACGAATGATAATATTTTCCACCAGCTTTTCCTCACAAAGAAAATAATACTTTTTTCAGGGGCGAAGTTAGGGGAACTGATTCATGAAATAAGAAATAAAAAATAAGAAATAAGAAATTTTAAAGTTGAATTTATCATATTTAGTTTTGCTGTCTCAATACTTTTAAGAATCTATAATTAATATCAAATTTTTGTTCTCCATAACTTCCTTATTTCTTATTTAACCTCACTTATTCTTTCCATAAAAAAGGGAAAAGAATTATTGCCAGTACAATAACTAAAACATCTAAGCCAATTATTAAACCTGTTAACTGCAGCACAGCACCGCTTTTAAATACTTCTGCAAACGCACTTTTGCTTAACCGCATCAGCAATAATAATTGTGGTAGAATAACAGGGAAACCCAGTATTGCAATAAGCGCCGCATTTTGCTGGGCTTTGCCTGCAATGGCGCTCATCAATGTAAAAACCATACTTATCCCTGTACCTCCTAATATAACAATCCCTGTAAAACGAAACATGTCAGTAACAGGATTATTTAAAAAAATAAGAAAAAGAAACAAGCTTATTATACTCATTAAAATCATGAGTATAATATTGTATAACAATTTGCTTATGATAAATTCAACCGGGGATGTAACCGAATAAAAATATAGCATTCTGCCTTTGCTTTCCTGTAAAAAACTTTTTGCAACAGTATTAATGCAAACGAATAACTGTATTACCCAGAATAATCCGTTCCATACATTTGCTGAAGGTTCGTCAATAGAAAGATATAAAACAAATATGGTAGATGCTATGTATAAAAGCACTCCGTAAAAAGTATGCTGCTGCCTTAATTCAAGAAGCAGATCTTTTTTAAGCAGTGTGAAAATTGCTTTCATCATTATTGCAAGATTAAAGTATTGTCAACAGAGTTAGCCCTCTGCAAAAAAATACCATCTAATTCATTGTTAGAATGAAATAATTAAATACATTTAGTGCGATTTTCCCTAACTAATTTTCAAATTTTTAAACTTATGAATAAGATATTATCTACCCTAATTGCAGTTTTTCTTTTTTCTGCTATGTATGCACAAAATAATAATGAGATAAGAGGTATTACAACAACAGGAATAAAAGGAATAAAAAAATCTCTTGCTGATGTAATCGCAAATGAACGAACTATCCCTGCAAATTATAAAGTACACTTAAGACCGGAATTGGAAGGCCCCAGGCCAAAAGGACAAAACCCCGAGGCAAAACCAGTTTCTAAATTTGGAACACTGATTAATGCAACCAATATAAATTACAGAAGTACTTCTATTACGCAAACAGTGTATAGTAATTTTCTTACCATCTGGGGATCATACGCATCCGTTGCCAACAGGGAATCTCCTTATACTCCCCCGGATAATTGTGGCGATGTAGGAACTACTCAGATTATTGCTACAGCAAATACACGGATGAAAGTGTTTGATAAGCCTACTGTAAACGGACCTGCTTCTACTACCCCTACCGGAACATCAACTACAACTTTATCCGCAGTTGTAAATATTGACCTTAATGTATTTTTTACAAATTCTTCTTTAGGAATAAATAGTATCAGCGATCCACATGTTAGATTCGACAGGCTTACCGGCCGCTGGTTTATTGTAGCAATTGATGTTAATCATGGGTCAGGTAGTAATTATTGCTGTGTTGCCGTAAGCGATGGAAACCCAATAACACCAACTAGTACTTTTACAAAATTTTATTTTAGTGTTGCAGGCACCGGCGGGGCCGCTAATGATTTTTTTGATTATCCAACTTTAGGTGTAGATAAAAATTCATTATATATCGGTGGTAATATGTTTGCTAATGGTAGTACTTTTTCCGGAAGCAATTTGTGGGTACTTAATAAAGCCAGTCTTATCGCAGGTACGTTAACTGTAACTTCATTTCCTCATGGTGTTACAAATACTAATATGTACACCCCACAAGGGGTGCACAATGATGATCCCGTTGCAACAAATGGTTATTTTATCGGAGCTTCACAAACTTTATTTTCAAAATTAGTAATCAGGAGAGTATCCTATTCCGGAAGCA
Organism: Chitinophagales bacterium; assembly: GCA_025353485.1. Taxonomy (GTDB): domain Bacteria; phylum Bacteroidota; class Bacteroidia; order Chitinophagales; family Chitinophagaceae; genus Ginsengibacter. Next base: position 26,180 of record JANXQO010000160.1, on the reverse strand, counting down.
CCACTACATTATCAGGAGATCTCAATTTAACCACATCTACAACTTATACTCCCAAAACAGTGCCTACATTAGGCGGGACTGCTATAGATGGTAATGATCGAAGATTATGCGCTGCCATGATCAAAAAAAATAAAATTACAGGTACGACAAACTTATGGATAGCACAGGGTACTTTATTAAATAGTTCCGGTACTGGAGGCTCAGGAGGTGACAGGGATGGTGCTTTGTGGCTTGAAATTGGTAACCTTGCAACTACGCCTGTTATAGTGCAATCTGCTACTTTATATGATGGGGTAAATTCATCCTCAACGGCAATATATTATACTTATCCAACAATAGCGCTTAGCGGACAGGGACATAATTTAATGGGCTTTACTTCTGCAGGGCCAACAAAATATGCGCAGGCATCAGCAGCAGGCAGGTATCGTACTGATGCTCCCGGCATTTTTCAGTCACCTGTTGATTTTACAAATACAATATCCACTTATAATCCCGGCGCAAGCAGATGGGGGGATTATACGCAAACTGTTGTTGATCCTACTGATGATATGACGATGTGGACATTCTCAGAATATGCTCCAACTACCAATGCATGGGGCGTAAGGGCAGGGCAGTTTAAAGCGCCTCCACCGGCAACACCCATATTAGCATCAACACCGGCATGTGGTACCACATCAACAGTTACTATAAATGGTACTTCAACTAATAATTCAGAATTTTTTGACCCGGGAGATGACGCTGGTGGACCAGGATTTAACCGATTAAAAGTTGCTGTAAGTGGGCCAAGTGCTATCACTGTTTCAAATGTAGCTTTTGTAAATCCAACTCAAATTACTGCAAGCTTTAATGTTCCTGCGAATGCAACAACAGGAATATATACTGTAACAATAACAAACCCGGATGGTCAAACTTCAGCTACAACATTCAACCTTAATTGTGCACCAGCTTCTTGTGGTGATCCAACAGGTCTTACATCATCTCCTATAGATAACAATGATGAAACCGTAAGTTGGAATGCAGTACCGAATGCAATTAGTTATACCTTAGAATATAAGCAAACATCTTCTTCCACATGGTTACCTGTTACGTTGGCTACACCTACAAGTATTTCTGCGGATATTCACGGATTAACGCAAGGAACAACTTACGATTGGCACGTACTGGCAACATGTTCGGGAGGTAGTGGTAATTATGTTGTCGCACAATTTACAACTACAGCACCTTGCACCGCACCAACTACGTTTTCAACAACAGCAATTACTAGTAGCAGTGCTACCGTAAATTGGGGTAATGTAACTGGTGCGTCATCTTATGATGTGCAATATGAAGTAACAGGATCAGTTAATGCCTGGACAACTTTGTCAGGAATTACAACAAATTCTAAAAACATAACTGGTCTATTATCAAATACAAATTATGATTGGCAGGTAAGTTCTAATTGCGGTACCAATGGAAGCAGTGTTTATTCAGCAACTCAATCATTCACTACTGCTGCGCCTGTTGTAATATGTCCTGATAATTATGAGCCAAATAATAACCTGGGAACTGCCGCACCCATTCCTGTTAATACTTCCGTTACCGCAACTATTTCACCAGCAGGCGATCTGGATTATTATGGTTTCAGTACAAGCAGTAGTCAAAAAAATATGAAGATTACACTTACCAGTCCGGTTAATTCTAATCTAACATTATATAACAGCAGTGGATCAGCAAGATTAGGAACAACAACAGGCTACGGTACTACAACCGTAACAATTATCTATAATACAAATAAATCACGATCCTATAAAGTATTAGTATCTGGTGCAACAGGCAAGGAGTCTAATTCATCGCAATGTTATACATTAAATATACAAACAAGCGGCAGCACATTTACCCCTACTATTGCAGATGGATCAAACGATATAAATTTTGTGGGAAGAAGTGGATTAAAACTATATCCTGTTCCTGCTTCTACGGCTGTTACAATTTCTTTTGATGCATTTGCAAAAGGTAATGCTGATATAGTTATTGTTAATCAGCTCGGTCAGCAGGTTTTGTATAAGAAAGTGCTGGTAAGTGATGGCATTAATTTTAATACTATTGATATTAGTACATTTAAGAGTGGCGTTTATACGGTTAAAGTAAATAATGGTAAAGAGATACAAACAAAGAAAATGATTATAAGCAAATAATTATTTATTGTAATTGAATATTATTAAAGAGGTTGTCATCCGGCAGCCTCTTTTTATAGTTGGGCACAATGCCTGCAGCGTGGCTCATAAATATCTTTTTCTCCCAATAATACCTGGCCTTCTTTTTCAATTTTTCGATAAGAAATGTTGGCGATGTTTCCACATTTCATACATATCGCATGTAGCTTGGTTATATAATCTGCAATGGCCAAAAGTTTAGGCATTGGCCCGAAAGGATTGCCCTGGTAATCCATATCCAATCCTGCAACAATAACCCTTACACCTTTTAATGCCAGTTGCTCACAAACTGATACAACCTGCTCATCAAAAAACTGAGCTTCATCAATGCCCACCACGTCTACATCCTGCGCCATTAATAAAATGGTTTGAGAATTATCTACCGGGGTAGAAAGAATTTTGTTCTCATCGTGACTTACAATTTTTATCGCATCATAGCGTACATCAATAGCCGGTTTAAATATTTCTGCTTTTAGATTTGCTATCTTAACTCTTTTCAATCTGCGGATCAGTTCTTCCGTTTTTCCGCTGAACATGCTTCCGCAAATAACTTCTATCCATCCCCGCCGTTCGCCTTTAAAATTTGGTTCAATAAACATAATTAGTGAATATTTTTAAATTCAATTTGTACCTTAGCCTGAAGTGCAAAGGTTAAAATGATTTTACATGAAATCAAAAACATTAATTTCATTTTTTCGTTGTATTAGCGGAACCCTCTCTTAAAGCATATTATAAATGGAACGAGTACGCACTCTGATAGAAAAATTACAACAACAAATTGCTGAGAATGCATCTGCAGATAATTTATTGATTACCGTACAAATGCTTCAATCGGAATTACTTCAGCAAAAAGGTAACAATACATCTGTTAATAATGGAAAAGTAGCGGTATTAATGCCGGGGGCTTTAAACAATAATTTTGGAAAACAATATTATACAAAACAAACGGATGAGCCTGTAGCTGAAGAAGAAAAAATAATAGAGGTTTTAAAAGTAGATGAAAAAGAAATTGAAGAAGAACTGGAAGAAATAAAAAGAAATGCGGAAGCAAAAAACCAGATGAGTGTAAATGCAAAACCTGCTTTTATGTTTGATCCTGTTGAAGATGTTCCCACATTAACCCATCAAACGCCATTGCCAACTTTTCAAAAAAATATAAATGAATCTTCAGCAAGACCGGAATCTTTAAATGAAAAATTAAAACAAAGTAAGATTGAGCTTTCCGATATGCTTACAGAGGCACCTGTAAGAGATTTAAAAAAGGCTATAGGTGTTAATGATCGTTTTTTATTCATCAATGAATTATTTCGCGGGGATGAAGCCATGTATGAACGAAGTATAAAAACAATTAATAATTTTTCAATTTTTCCTGAAGCGCAATACTGGATAGAAAGAGAGCTTAAAGTAAAAATTGGATGGAAAGACTCAGATATAGTAAAACAATTTGATCAATTAGTTAAAAGGCGGTTTTCCTGAATGTATTCCATAATTTTTTTTGTTGCACCAGCGTTATTATACACATAATTTTTAGCAGCAATACCTCTGTTTTTTAATTCATCACTGTTGTTAAATAAATCCGTTAAAGTTTTTTCAAGCTCTAGTGCATTGCTTATAGTTATCCCACCGCCACATTCAATTAATTCCTGTGCTTCAAAATTTTTTTCAATTTCAGGCCCAAAAATTACTGGCTTTCCATACACCGCTGCTTCCAGTATATTGTGTAAACCATCATAGCTAAAGCCGCCACCAACATAGGTTATATCAGCATATTTATAAAGTCTTGAAAGTATACCGATGCTGTCAATTATAAGGCAATTCGATTGCTGATTGCCGGTTGCGGGTTGCGGGTTGCCGGTTATCCACTCAGAATATAAAATTGAATTGACAAATTTTTTCTTCACATCCCTGATATTTTCTTTATCAACTTCATGTGGTGCAATGATAAATTTTATGTGGGCATTTGTTTTTGCGTAATGTAGCAGTTCGGCTTCATCATCTTCCCATGTGCTTCCCGCAACAATAACTTTATTATTGCCGCAAAATTCTTTTATCAATGGCACCTCATAAAAATTTTCAACAATAGTGATCACTCTGTCAAACCTTGTATCTCCTGTAACAGTTACATTTTTAATATTAAGATTTTCCAATAAAATTTTTGAATCTTCATTTTGTAAAAAATAATAAGTAAAACACTTCAGCATTTCTGTCCAAAAATTTCTATACCATTTAAAAAAAGGTTGATCTTTTCTAAAGTATCCGGATATTAATAATGTGGGGATATTTCTTTTTTTTAATTCTTTAAGATAATAATACCAATACTCATATTTTATCCAGAGCACCAGTGTTGGATTAATTAGGTCAATAAATTTTTTTGCATTTGAAAAAGAATCAGAGGGTAAATAAAAAACATAATCAGCATTGCTGTTATTCTTTTCTATTTCATATCCTGATGGCGAAAAAAAACTAATTACAATTATAGAGCCCGGATATTCCGTCCTTATTTTCTCAATTAAAGGATGCCCCTGTTCAAACTCGCCAAGGCTTGCACAATGCATCCAGATGGTTTCCTTTCTTGCGGCAGAAGAATCAATAGTTGGAAATATTTTCCGCCCTTTTATCCAAAGCGTTGCTTTATCATTCCATATAGATGCAATGCGGATTCCAAAAGGATATAACATTAAAAAAAGAGTATACAGTAGCAGGTTCACGATATTCGTTTAATGGCAAATCTAAATTCTTCTTTTATAAATCATAATGAATAATTTGGTTAAAATCAATCCTTTGAGGATAATTTCACTTTCCTGTTTCAATTCTTATCTTTGCCGCCGTTTAAAAAGTAATTATGAAGCCTGTACAAATGGTTGATTTGAAGCAACAATATTTGAAAATAAAAACTGATATAGACGCTGCTCTTTTAAATGTGTTGGATACTACCATGTTCATTGGCGGAAAACAGGTAACTGATTTTGCGGATAATCTTTCAACCTATTTGGGCATTAAACATGCCATTCCCTGTGCTAATGGCACCGATGCTTTACAAATTGCTATGATGGCACTTGGTCTGCAGCCCGGTGATGAAGTTATTACTCCTTCATTCACTTATATTGCCACAACAGAAGTTATTGCCTTACTAAAATTAAAACCAATATTTGTTGATGTTGATAAAAGAACATTCTGTATTGATCCTGTAGCAATTAAAAATGCAATTACCCCAAATACAAAAGCAATTGTTCCGGTTCATTTATATGGGCAAACAGCCAATATGGAAGAAATAATGGCAATTGCAAACGAACATAATTTATTTGTTATTGAAGATAACGCACAGGCAATAGGCGGAGATTATATTTTTAAAGATGGAACAAAAAAGAAATCCGGCACTATAGGAACTATTGGCTGTACATCTTTTTTTCCCAGTAAAAATTTAGGATGTTATGGAGATGGAGGAGCCATGTTTACCAACGATGATGCATTGGCTGAAAAATTAAAAATGATCGCCAATCACGGGCAAAAAATAAGATATTATCATGAAATGGTTGGCTGTAATTCCAGGCTGGATGCAATGCAGGCTGCTGTTTTAAATATTAAACTTCCATTGTTGGATAAATATATTTCGGCACGCCGGCAAGCTGCCGCCTATTATGATAAAGCATTTGCAAACCATTCTAAAATATCAATACCTTACAGGGTTGAATATTCTGCACACGTCTTTCACCAATATACGTTGGTTTTACAGGATGTAGACAGAAACGCATTGCATACATTTTTAGCGAAAAATAATATTCCTTCAATGATATATTATCCAGTGCCTGCACATCGTCAAAAAATGTTTGAAGCTTTTGGTGGCGGTGATTATAATTTACCGGTAACAGACTGGCTAACCGAAAGAGTGATATCATTACCTATGCATACAGAATTAGATGAAGAACAACAATTATACATAACCGGTAAAGTATTGGAATTTGTAAATAAATAAAACAAATAAATGAAGATAGCAGTTATAGGAACAGGTTATGTTGGATTGGTAACAGGTACTTGCTTTGCAGAAACAGGAAATGATGTTACCTGTGTTGATATTGATAAAGATAAGGTGGAAAAATTGTCATCAGGGCAGATAACAATTTATGAACCGGGGCTGGAAAAAATTTTTGTAAGAAATGAAAAAGAAGACCGTTTGCATTTTACTACATCTTTGGAAGAAGGAATTAAAAATGCAAAAATTATTTTCCTTGCATTGCCTACCCCCCCGGATGGTGATGGAAAAGCTGATCTGCAGTACGTTTTAGGCGTAGCAAAAGATATTGGCTGTTTACTTAAAAAAGATGATTATAAAATTATTATTGATAAAAGTACAGTACCGGTTGGTACTGCAGATAAAGTAAGAACTGCAATACTTGAAAGTGCAAAGCATTCCGGTGCTGGTGATTTAGAAGGATCCTTTGATGTTGTGAGCAATCCCGAATTTTTACGTGAAGGTGTAGCTGTGGATGATTTTATGAAACCGAACAGAGTGGTGATAGGTACAGAATCTGAAAGGGCAAAAAAATTGCTGGGTGAATTGTATGCCCCATTTGTGCGGCAGGGAAATCCTATTATTTACATGGATGAAAAATCTGCAGAGCTTACAAAATATGCAGCTAATTCTTTTCTTGCTGCTAAAATTTCTTTTATGAATGAGATCGCACAATTGTGTGAGAAATTAGGTGCAGATGTTGACATGGTGCGCAAAGGAATTGGCAGCGATGAAAGAATAGGAAGAAGATTTTTATTTCCAGGCATTGGCTATGGAGGCAGTTGCTTTCCAAAAGATGTACAGGCTTTAGCAGGATCAGCACGTGAAATAAATTATGAATTTAAGATTTTAGAAGCTGTGATGAAAGTAAATGAAAATCAGAAACTTCATCTTGTTTCAAAAATAAATGCATGGTTTGGCAATGATCTTAAAGGGAAAAAATTTGCTTTATGGGGCCTTGCATTTAAACCAAACACGGATGATATAAGGGAAGCCCCGGCATTAAGTATTATTGAAGAACTGTTGGCTGCAGGGGCTTCGGTAACGGCTTTTGATCCTGAAGCCATGTCAAATGTAAAAAGGGAATTAGGTAAAAAAATAAATTACGCCGATAACCAATACGATGCTTTAACAGATGCAGATGCCTTGATAATTGCAACTGAATGGAGTGAGTTTAGAACTCCGGATTTTATCAAGATGACTTCTCTGTTAAAAAATAAATTAATTTTTGACGGACGCAACTTATTTGATCTTAAACAAATGGAAGAATACGGGTTTCATTATGAAAGTATTGGACGCAGGGTTGTAAACTGAATTAAGTAAAAAGGTTATGCAAAAAAGAATTCTTATCACCGGAGCTGCCGGATTTTTGGGATCACATCTTTGTGACAGGTTTATCAAAGAAGGATATTGTGTAATTGGTATGGATAATCTTATTACCGGCGATCTTAAAAATATTGAACATCTTTTTAAATTGGAGCAATTTGAGTTTTATCATCATGATGTTTCTAAATTCATTCATGTCCCCGGAAACCTGGATTATATTTTGCATTTTGCTTCTCCTGCAAGCCCCATAGATTATTTAAAAATTCCTATTCAAACTTTAAAAGTCAGTTCATTAGGTACGCATAACTGTTTGGGTTTAGCTCTTTCAAAAAAAGCAAGAATACTGGTTGCATCTACAAGTGAAGTATATGGAGATCCTTTGCAGCATCCACAAACAGAAGAATATTGGGGCAATGTAAATCCAGTTGGGCCACGGGGTGTTTATGATGAAGCAAAGCGTTTTCAGGAAGCTATTACCATGGCGTATCACAGCTTTCATAAGTTAGACACAAGGATTGTAAGAATATTTAATACGTATGGCCCCCGCATGAGACTTAATGATGGCAGGGCTTTACCCGCATTTATCGGGCAGGCATTAAGAGGTGAAGACCTGACTGTTTTTGGCGATGGTTCTCAAACACGAAGTTTTTGTTATGTGGATGATTTGGTTGAAGGTATTTATCGTTTACTGCTGAGTGATTATGTTATGCCCCTAAATATTGGTAATCCTGATTGGATAACTTTAAAAGACTTTGCTGAAGAAATTATCAACCTTACAGGCACTAAGCAAAAAATTGTTTACAAGCCTTTGCCGCAGGATGATCCCAAACAACGCCAACCGGATATTTCCAAAGCAAAAAAAATATTAGGTTGGGAACCGAAAATTTTAAGACAGCAGGGACTAAAAATTACGTATGAGTATTTTAAATCATTGCCTAAAGAAGAATTGAACAAACTGCCAAAAGAATTTGAAAGCAGAAGATAAAATAAAATAAAAATGTACCAGGATTTAATTGATAAGAAGAAAAAATTAGCAGTAATAGGGTTAGGCTATGTTGGATTGCCGATAGCGCTTGAGTTTGCAAAAAAACTTTCAGTAATTGGGTTTGATATTAATGATGACCGCATACAATTAATGAGGCAGGGTATAGATCCCAGCCAGGAATTAAATAAAGAATCATTTGAAAAATGTGATATAGAATTCACTTCTGATCTTGAGGTTTTAAAAACCGCGGCTTTTTATATTGTTGCAGTGCCTACCCCTGTTGATGAACACAATGTTCCTGATCTGAGGCCGGTAAAAAAGGCAAGCGAAACAATAGGTATGGTTATTAAAAAAGATGATTATGTGGTGTTTGAATCTACAGTTTATCCTGGTTGTACTGAAGATGATTGCCTCCCGATCATTGAAAAATTATCCGGATTAAAAAATATAATTGATTTTAAAATTGGTTATTCACCGGAAAGAATTAATCCGGGTGATAAAGAACACACATTAAGCAATATTATAAAAATAGTTAGTGGCTGCGATACAGAAAGTTTAGAAGTAATAGCCAAAGTGTATAGTTTAGTGGTTGATGCCGGTGTTCACAAAGTTTCATCAATAAAAGTTGCTGAAGCTGCAAAAATTATTGAGAACACACAAAGAGACTTAAACATCGCTTTGATGAATGAACTCTCCATCATCTTTGATAAGATGGGAATAAATACTTACGAAGTGCTGGAAGCTGCAGGCACCAAATGGAATTTTTTAAAATTTCAGCCGGGGCTGGTTGGCGGCCATTGTATTGGTGTTGATCCATATTATCTTACCCATAAATCAAAAGAACTTGGATATGATTCGCAGGTGATACTTGCCGGCAGAGCTATTAACGACAGTATGGGCGGTTATGTTGCCAAAAAAGTTTTGCAGCATATCATTCAAAATAATGGTAATGTAAAACAGGCAAAAGTGCTGGTGATGGGTGCTACTTTTAAAGAAAATGTAAGTGATATACGTAACTCAAAAATTGCAGATGTAGTAAAAGAATTGCAATCCTATTCACTCAATGTGCATGTTACTGATCCGCATGCATCCGGCGAACAGCTTACACAGGAATATGGATTCGGATTGACAGAGAAACTTGAAAACGATTATGATGCTGTTATTATTACTGTGCCTCACAACGATTATAAAAAATTAAATGATGCAGAATTTGCAGCAGTAACAAAGCCGCATGCAATAATTGCTGATCTTAAAGGTATCTATCGTGGTAAGATAACCACCCGAACGTATTGGAGTTTGTAAGCAGGTGTCGGGGCGTTATAAACGACCTGACACCTAACTCTCAATCTGCTCCAATATTAAAAGCATTGCAATAAATAAAAAATTTGAACAATACATTTCACGATAAAAATTTAAATGATAAAAGCTTTCTTGTTACAGGAGGCGCAGGCTTTATAGGAAGCCACATAGCAGAATATTTATTAAAGAATGGAGCAAAAAAAGTTCGGGTAGTAGATAATATGGCAAATGGATTTCAATCAAATCTTGATATTTTAAAATCTTATCCCGCCTTTGAATTTGTAGAAGGTGATATCCGCAACTTACAAACCTGCCTGCAGGCATGCAATGGCATTGACTATGTAACTCACCAGGCTGCATTGGGTTCTGTTCCCCGTTCCATTAAAGAGCCACAAACCACTAATGATGTAAATGTTGGAGGCTTTGTAAATATGCTAAAGGCATCAGTTGATAATAATATAAAACGATTTGTATATGCATCATCTTCATCTGTGTTTGGTGATGAACCTACATTGCCAAAAAAAGAAGACCGGATAGGGAATTGCTTATCCCCTTATGCAGTAAGCAAACGGGTAAATGAAATGTATGCACAGGTTTTTGCTGATATTTATAAAATTCCTGTAATTGGTTTACGGTACTTCAACATTTTTGGTCCACGCCAGGATCCGGAAGGGCCCTATGCTGCCGTTATTCCATTGTTTGTAAAAGGCATTATTAATAAAACACCCGTTTACATAAATGGTGATGGTGAACAAACAAGAGATTTTACTTTTGTAGAAAATGCTGTGCAGGTAAATATTAAAGCAATGCTTACAGATAATGAAGAAGCAACAAATAAAATTTATAATGTAGCAGTGGGAGAAAATTTTTCTGTAAACGCTGTTTATGATGTTATAAAAAAATATTTAAATAAAGAACATACACCAACTTACAGAGAACCAAGAGCATCCGATGTAAGAAATTCTTTAGCGGATATTTCCCTGGCGAAAAATTTATTGGGTTACCAGCCAACCACAAAATTTGAAGATGGCTTAATTACAACTATCGAATATTTTAAAAAGATTTATTCTTAAATAACATCGTACTTCGTAAATCGTACATCAAACATTGTAAATAAACATGCCATTTATTAAAACAGAATTTCCGGGATTGTTGATATTTGAACCCACAGTTTGGGAAGATGACCGTGGATATTTTTTTGAAAGTTATAATCAAAATACTTTTAGCGCCGAAGGAATTGAAATAAAATTTTTACAGGATAACCAGGCAAGTTCAATGTATGGGGTTATTCGGGGGCTTCATTATCAACTGGATCCCCATGCACAAACGAAACTTATAAGAGTGTTAAGCGGAAGTATTTTAGATGTAGTTGTTGACATACGAAAAAATTCGCCAACCTATGGTAAAATATATACCATAGAATTATCAGCAGAAAATAAAAAACAATTATTGGTTCCAAAAGGCTTTGCTCACGGCTATTCAGTAATAAGCAACACTGCAGAAGTTTTTTATAAGTGTGATGAATTTTATAACAGGAATAGCGAGGCGGGTATAGCCTATAATGATGCCACCTTAAATATTGATTGGGGAGTTGATAAAAATAAAACTATCATTTCAGAAAAAGATATGAAACATCCGGGGCTTACTGAGTGCAGGAATAATTTTGTGTATGAAGGATAAAGATTTTTACAATGAGCGATTTTTTTTCTTTTGAAAAAACTATTTTGGTAACAGGCTCCGGCGGGCAGTTGGGAATGGAAATATGGAAACTATCTGAGCGCTATCCTTCTTATAAATTTTTATTTACAACAAGAGATGATCTGCCCATAGATAATTTTGAAATTGTAAAAAATTTTTTTGAGCAACGGCAAATTGATCATTGTATAAATTGTGCTGCCTATACAGCTGTTGATAAAGCTGAATCAGAAAAAGAGAAAGCGTTTCTTATTAATGCAGATGCTGCAGGAAATCTTGCAACTGTTTGTAAAGCCCACCATACACAGCTTATTCACATCTCAAGCGATTATGTTTTTGACGGATCATCTTCTACTCCATACAAAGAAGAAGACAGGATATCCCCGATAAATATGTATGGTGCATCTAAGCTAAAAGGAGAGGAGCTCGTTTTAAATAATAATGCTGCTGCTGTTATCATTCGCACTTCATGGGTGTACTCTTCTTTCGGAAATAATTTTGTAAAAACAATGCTGCGGTTATTAAAAGAAAAAGAAAGTATAAATGTTGTAAATGATCAACAGGGTTGCCCAACGTATGCTGCAGACCTTGCTGGCGTAATTATGACTATCGTAGAAAAAGATAATAATGAATATTCTCCATCAGGGATTTTTAATTATTGCAATACAGGTGTAATAACATGGTATGAATTTGCTAAGGCAATTAAAAAATTCACTAAAAGCAAATGCTTAATCAATCCAATACCATCATCAGCCTATCCTGTGCCGGCTAAGCGTCCGCAGTATTCAGTTTTAGATACTACAAAAATTAAGAACACATTTAACATTGCCATTCCAAAATGGAAAGATAGTTTGTATACGTGTTTATCTTTTCTTATGTAATTAATTCTTCACCCAAGCTTCCCAATACTATTTTAAAAGCTGGAAGATAAGGGCTACGCTAAATTACAAACGTTGAGCCCTGACAACTGCTTATAACGAAATTGTTTGTTTATCCGGTATTTTTGCAGGTACGCTTTTAAGGTTAGCAGGTATGATTAACTTACATCCTGTGTACGTTAGTTTTTAAAAACATAACAATGAAATATAATGTAAGGGTGTTTTGGGAAAAGAGTGCAGCCGAAATTTTTACGGACAACAAATACAACAGAGTTCATAAATGGCGTTTTGATGGTGGTGCAGAAGTGATGGCATCTGCTTCGCCGCAGGTGGTTCCACTTCCCATGTCTGATGAAAGAGGTGTTGATCCTGAAGAGGCTTTTGTGGCGGCACTTTCAAGTTGTCATATGTTGTTTTTTTTGTCAATTGCCGCAGCCAATAAATATTGTATTGAAAGGTACGAAGACAATGCAGAAGGTGTAATGAGTAAAAATGAGCATGGGCAAATGGCGATGACTGTTGTTACGCTGAAGCCGGCAATAATTTTTTCCGGCAGCAATATTCCGTCGTTCGATGAGATAGCTGCAGTGCATGAACAGGCGCACGAAAAATGTTATATAGCCAACTCAGTTAAAACAGAAATAAAAATTATCCAGTTATAAAATTTTAGTTGATGAAAGATTTAGAAATACGTTTACGAAATATTCCCGGTACTTTGGCAAAATGTGTGAAGCATTGGCAGCCGAAGGTGTAAGCATAAAATATCTACAACCCACGCTTGTCTGCGGTTTAATAAATTCCATTACAATGCATAATCCTAATTAGATGTAATAACTGTTGCGAATTCTTCTTGTGATGAATTTGTTTGTTTTATCCATTGTATAAAATTTTTCAACATTTTTGGGGTAGAATCTTAGAAGATAAATGAAAACTAATCCAATTACCACATTGAAGGCTACGTTATCAAACATAATTTCAAATCTCTTTTACAAATATTCCAAAATAATTTAGTCGCTCACATGGGGTATTAACGGTAATTAAAAGGGTGAAATAACGGTATAAAAAAGGTGAAAACATCATTGCATAAATCAGAAAGATTAGTGACTTTAGTGGTGTAATTAAAGCTCTGCCTTGCAGTTTTGAAATATTTTTTCATTATTGCAAAATAAATATTTCCAATATAGTGATCAAGCCATAGAGCTACAATAAGGTTATTTATTCTTCAATAAACTCATTATGAAGATAACCCGTTCCATAAGATCACATATAGAAGACCCTCTTAAATCCTTTAAAGGACTGCAAGTAATTATTGCCTCTATTTGCATTGCCATTCCGGCAATTTTCTGGGGATTTGACCGTGACGAATTTTATCCTGCTAAAGAAAACTTCCGTGGCCTGGCCTCCATATCTGGCTGCCCCTCTGGTATTAAGATTGACACCACGAAAATAGAATATCATGGGCAAGTCGTTTCAGAATTTATTGTAAAAAATTCCTGCACAAAACGCACAATTTTTACATATATAAAAATCAAGAAGAATGGCTGGGGTTTCCGGTATAGCTTAAGTGAGTATGCCTACGGTTCAAAAAGTTATTTATTCGGGCTTTTGTATTGTATGGCTGCCATGCTATTTATCTACAATGGATTTGTGTACCAGAAGAGACGACGTGAGTTACGCATTCAGAAGAAAGGTCACTGGACCAATATTTTTACCGGGCTTTGTTTAATTGGAGTCGTCTTTTATCCAGAGAGTGCGAATAAGACCTGGCATTACATTTTTTCAATTGGATTTTTTGTGGGAAATATTATTGCGATGTTGTTTCCAAAAGAAAATGAGACGAATACTTTTAAAACAACCCGGCGTATAATGGCACTTGTTATTGCCCTGGCACTTATCGTTCATTTAGTTTTTAACTGGTACAGTCTCTTATGGGCAGAGTGGATCTCGCTGGCGATGATAGCGAGCTATTTGATTATGGCGGCAGCATCTGCTGAGCATCGGAATCCTGAGAATAACAAAGATAGATCTACACACAGACTTCATTCAGCATTCACTGTGGCAGTTCCGATAAAAGAAGGAGAATCCGAAAGATTGAAAGAAGTGTTGGCATCCCTGAATAACAATCGAAATAGTTTGCTCAATTTTAATTATTCAGACACTACTTTATTTGTTTCAGGAGTAGTTATTCCTTTCGATAAAACTCCTTTTGAAACATTTCCTGCAACTTTTGTTTTCGCCACAACTTTTTGCGGGCCGCTTAGCAGGCATCTTGAAGAATTGCTAACAACGAGCTATAAAGGTTTATGCGAAATGTTTAAACATTGCGTAGATTTCCCGGATGACATCAAACCTGGAACCCTTACTAATTATTTAAAATTGAACAGTCATTTTGCTGCACACAACTCTTTTTATAACTGCGTCACAAAAAAAGATGTCCAAAGAGAAAAAAGGCTCAGGAGTGAAATTGAAAATTATCTTGACAGGGCGCAGAAGTTAAATGCTTTTGATACTTTGTCGGCACTACAGGTTAAAGGACTTATTCAGCGGCACATAAAAACACGGGGAAGGAGATTTGAGTGGGCCCATCAACCAGACAAAAAAATGCTATGGGAAATTTTGGTAATAAAGCGTTTATGGATTGGGGCGATAACGATACTTCTTTTTTTAGCCTTGGTTATTTTTTTTCTGTGGTGCTCTTTAAGCATTCGTATTTTTTATAAAATTATCATTGTGGTACTAATACTTATAACTCCGGTAATCACTTACCTTCTTATTGCATTATATATCACAAGAAAAAAACACAGACCTGCTCCGATGCTGGATAATGAGCACCTCAGAGAGCTGGCAGCCAGTCAACTTCACCCGGTATTAAATGAGATGACGGCAGCAGCGCCCCTTAAAGAAGGCAGATTAAGAAGGCACTTTTATGCAACTGCATTAAAGCTTATAAATTTTGGTAATTCTTATCTTATGAAGGTACCAACAGTAAGCAGCCTAAGGTGGTTTTTAATTAATAACAAAAAAAGGTTGGTCTTTCTTTCCAATTATACTAACACGACAGATTTTTATGTAAGAGATTTTTTGAACAGCAAAGGAACCCGCAGGGGAATCAATTTTATGTTTACTAACGGTGTAGGTTTCCCCGATGCCAAATTATTAGCCTGGGAAGGAATAGGCAAGGATCCTGAAGGGTATATGAATGCAGTGCATTCCGGGCAGCATATAGCAGATTTGTGGTATGCACACCATCTAACTCTTACCTCAGATATCATCAACAAAAACAGGAAAATAAGGAATGGATTATTTAAGAATATGACTGAATGTGATGCAAAGAAATGGTTGAAATTATTATAACAACAATTTATAACGAAATGAAACTTTCTTTTATCAAAAACAAGATGAAACAGGAAATTAAGAAAGAAGACATCCAGGGATTAATAGTCCGCGGATACAAATCACTGAATGCGGCACGATATGTTTTATTGCAAATTAAAATTGCAGACGAGGCGAAGGAATATTTTAATGGATTAATTGAAAATTATATAAGCCGCGGCAATTTAGAAGGTGATCCCAAAAGGGCAGTGAACATTGCGTTTACCAGTAGCGGGTTAAAAAACCTGGAGTTGGACCCGGACATCATTAAGAGCTTTTCCAGGGAGTTTACAGAAGGTATGAGCTACAATTATCATGATAGAAATAATAACTTAATCGAGGAGCGGCGGACATTACTCGGTGACACAGGAAAAAATAGCCCGGCAAACTGGCATTGGGGTAATTCCTACAACCCAGTGGATTGTGTTATCATGCTGTATGCAGAAAACACACCGGCATTAAATGCCTTACAATCAGCGGTGTTTAGTAACAGACAAGGGGTGGAGATAACACAGACGATGGAAACCTTTGAGACCAAACGCAACCTTTCAAAAGAGCATTTCGGATTTCGTGACGGGATATCGCAGCCGCTTATTGCCGGCTTTGGCAGTAAGTCGGAAGACGTAGAAGATGAGAAACTGATCAAGCCGGGCGAGTTCATTTTGGGTTATCTAAACGAATATGATAATTATTCTCCGAGTCCTTCTGTTCCCAATTGTGGTAAGTCGCAACAACTCGATTCCATCACCGGGCACAACAAAAAAGATCTGGGTAAGAATGGTACTTATATGGTGTTCCGCCAAATAGAGCAACACGTTGAAAAATTCTGGGATTTTCTTTACCACAATTCAAAGGAAAAACAGGACACGCAGACCGGGCGGGCCATAAAACTCGGAGCTAAAATGATAGGACGCTGGCCGGAAGGGCAGCCCCTGGTAACATGTCCTGAAGGGAAGTGCCCGATTAGTAACGACTCACTGAATAACTTTAATTATGATGAACATGATGAATATGGAGTTAATTGTCCTTTAGGTGCCCATATACGGCGAACCAATCCAAGAGACCAGGTACACACCGGCCGCTCATCGAAAGACTCGCTTGACATGTCGAAAAAGCATAGAATGCTGCGAAGAGGCCGTATTTATGGGGAACCACTTGCAGAAGAAATGAATATTGAAAAGATGCTGGATGTAGTTAAACAATCAAAAAATAAAAATCACAGTGAAGATGGTAACACAGAAACAAAGGAAGAAAATAATCAGAAAATAAAAACAGTAAGGGGACTTCATTTTATTTGCATGGTATCAGACATAGGAAGGCAGTTTGAATTTATTCAGAGCGTATGGGCCAATACATCCACTTTTGGAGATTTGTGCAATGAGGTAGATCCAATGATTTCTCCACGTCCTACACCCGGTCAGCCACATTGCCATGAATTTACGACTCCACAGGAAATTATCAGGAACAGGTATAAGAATGTGCCGGAGTTTACTACAGTTGTAGGTGGTGCATATTTTTTTATGCCGGGAATTAATTCTCTTAAATATATAATGGAATAATAAGTGATTATAGTCAAAGAATGTTTCACTTTTTATTAAATCAAAATTTTACTGGTATGAATACAAAAGAAATGTCAGGCGGATGCCCCATGGCAAAAATTGAAAATATCAGCGATAGGATTTTGGGCTATATCAGAAAAATACTAAAAATAAAATATGGCAATGAAAAGCCTCTAAGAATTTTTCATACCAAAACCATTGGCCTTGTAGAGGGAGAATTAAAAACAGAAAAAGGTTTGCCGGAGTCTTTAAGAGTGGGACTGTTTAAACAGGATGAACCATATAAGGTATGGATTCGTTTTACAAATGGAAGTCCCAAAGTATCGGAAGATATAAACAAAAGCGCAAGAGGAATGGCGATAAAGGTTTTGGATGTAAAAAGTTCCGGATACCTCGATGAGGATCCCGAGGGAAATACACAGGATATCATTTTATTTACGAATAGCTTTTTTGCACCTGGTGTCGGAGAGTTTCAACCGGCAGGTGTAAAATTGGCGCTGCCTCATTTCCCGCAGGTTATAGGGGCTGCTTTTACTATCTTAACCGGAGCTTTAATTGACGGAATCCGTTTCTTCTTTTCAGCGCCGATCCGGACGCCCAATGTTCTTGAAGAAATGTACTACTCCGCCACCCCCTATTCCTTCGGCGAAAATAAGGCGATCAAATGGCACGCAAGACCTCTTAAAACAATTACTAGTGTTATGCCAAAATATCCTGAAAAAGATTTTTTGCACGATCGAATGAAACGTGACCTGTCAGAGGACGCCAAAGAGGAAATTTCATTTGCCCTGCTTATTCAATTCCATGTAAATGATGAAACTGAACCAATTGATGATACAACCGTGATTTGGAAAACACCGTTTCACCGGGTGGCCACCATTACTGTTCCCAAACAAAATATAGACACACCCGAAAGACACAAAAAAGATTTAGATCTGACCTATTCACCGGGCCATTCAATGATTGAGCATGCCCCGCTTGGAAGTGTGAATGCAGTGCGGAGAAAGGTATATAAAATACTGGCCAAAGAACGTCTTGAACATTCATAATTATAATAAACCTGGTAGTATCACCTGTAATGAAATTGTCATGAGATCACTGGTTCGAACTTTACTATTTCTGTTTTTTACAATTGGTTGCCTCCCTTCCTTTTGCCAGATAATTGATGCTAGTATTTGCGATACAACCAGCCGTTTTCCCATAACACAGTATTCATTTTTTTTGCGAACAACAGAACCCATAACAATAGATTCTGTAATAAAATCGCCATCCGGTTTTATCAAAGCCAAAAATGAACCTGTACTGGTATTTGAATATGATCCTTATTATTATTGGATTAGAATTGTTGTAAAAAATCAACAGGATAAAAATCGTCAATTAATGTTGTTGATGGCCCCTGTTGGGATGTATGATGGGCGGTTATTTCAGAAAATTGGGGCCCATTGGAACCAGGTGGCGCAAGCCGGGCTTAAATATAAATTTAAAGACCGGTCCTATCAATTTACACATCATGTTTTTCCATTTACACTTGCACCAAAAAGTATAGACACTCTTTACGTGAGCATTGATGCCAGCAATGTATACAAGTTATTTGGTTTTGCACTTATACAGCCCAAAGAGCTTAAGATTTTTGAAAACAACATCTATTTTGTATTTGGGATTATTGTGGGATTGCTATTATTGTTTTTTGTTCTAAATATTTCTTTGTTTTTTGCTTTAAAGGAAAAACTTTATTTATGGTATGCATTATATATTGTCTTGCTCTTTTTGGTAGTGATGAAGAATGATCAGCTTGATCAGCAGTTTCTCGGCCTGGATTCTGAGAAGGCTTTCCGGCTTACTCCTTTTTTGGCTATAGGAGCTTTAGCTATTGCAGTACTCATGCATGTTGTTCAAAGTTTTTTTAAAAATGTTCTCATACACAATAAGCTACTCTATCGTTTTTCTATAATTTTAAAGGTTAATATTTTATGCATTGCAGTTATACATGCATTTGTATTTTTAACGGTATTTGATTACCGCATTCAATCTATTGTATTTGGTTGGGCAAAAATCAGCATCCTCTTAGGCATTTGTATAATTATTGTAAATTGTATTTACTGTATAAGAAAAGGCTTTAAAAGTGCATTGTTTATATTTTGCGGTTCTTTGGTTTTTATGATAGGTTCTGTTCAGAGGCTATTTTTTCCGAGTACCTTATCCTTTTTGTTTCCGCCAACCACTTTTCATATAGGTATCATCCTGGAAACATTCGTTATAAGTATGGGCCTGATATTCAGATATTGGTTAGAAAAGGAACAAAACAGGCAACGGGAAAATAATTATATGCAGGAAATTCATAAGGCTCAATTGGAAATTCAGGAACAAACTCTAAAAAATATTTCCCAGGAAATACATGATAATATTGGCCAGGTGCTTAGCCTGGTTAAGCTTAATATAAATACCATGGATTGTGATGAACACAAAGCATTACAGGGTAAAATAAATGACAGCAGACACCTCATCACTAAAGCCATCCAGGATCTGCGTGATCTTTCAAAAAGTTTAGATACAGATTATGTTACTGATATGGGGCTTATAAGGTCTGTTGAATATGAATTGGAAATGATTAAAAAAACAGGAGTATATAAAATACAATTTGAAATTAAAGGGGAGCCTTATAGATTGAAGCATCAGCAGGAATTAATATTTTTTAGGATTGTACAGGAAGCGTTACATAATATTATAAAGCACGCAAAAGCTACAGCAATTGCCGTACAACTTATGTTTGAGCCAGAGATGTTTACATTACAAATTACTGATAATGGAATTGGCTTTGATACAAGCCAGTTAGAGCATAATAATTTTAATGGCCTGGGACTTGGTATCAGGAATATGCATAACCGTGCAACTATGATAAATGCTGATTTTAAATTAATAAGCGCTTTACAAAAAGGAACTACAATAACCCTTACCCTACCATTACAAACATCAAAATTATAATCATGTCAAATGTTGTTCTTGTTGATGATCATGTGTTGCTTCGCAACGGGCTTGCCAGTCTTATTGAAAGCTTTGGTAACTATAAAGTATTATTTGAAGCCAATAACGGCAAGGCTTTTATTGAAAAGCTAAACCCCAAAGCTTTGCCCGAATTGGTTTTAATGGATATTAATATGCCGGAAATGGATGGCTATGAAACCTGCCTCTGGCTAAAAAATAATTATCCTGATATAAAAGTATTGGCGCTGAGTATGTATGATAATGAAAATGCAGTCATCAGAATGTTTAAAGCCGGGGCCAAAGGATATATATTAAAAGATTGTGAACCGGCTGAACTAAGAGCAGCGCTAAAGGCCGTGATCACTAAAGGATTTTATTATTCTGAAATGGTTACCGGTAAGCTCATCCATACAATTAATACGTTGGATGAAAATAACAGCCAGGCAAAAAATATTATTAAATTGAACGATCGTGAAATAACGTTTTTAAAACTGGCGTGTACGGAACTAACCTACAAAGAAATTGCTGATAAAATGTTTGTTAGCCCAAGAACAATTGATGGCTATCGTGATGACCTCTTTGAAAAATTAAATATAAAGACCCGTGTTGGGCTTGTAATGTATGCTATAAAAAATGGCATTATAACTTTATAAATTACCATAAATTATTTCTTTTTCCTGCTTAAATGCATTTCATACACCTTTACTGATACCGTTCTTTAAACACTTTAAGCCTCAATATTTAGCATCCTCTTACCCGTTTAAATACCCTTTTATAATTTTATTTTACTATAAACAAATTGGTTAAATAACGCTTGTAACAGTATTGTAACTGTTAGAACTTTACATCATGAAATTGGTTACAGGGTTTAATTTCTAATTTATTAATCTTAAACTTTTTTTTATGCAAGGCTTAATTATTATTCCCGATATGAGTGGCTTTACAAATTTTGTAAACACTGTTAATATGGATATTGGAGTTTCTATTATCCGGGATCTATTAAATGAGATCATTAATAAAAATTCCCTGGACGTTGAGTTGTCCGAGATAGAAGGTGACGCTATTCTTTATTACAAAGTAGGCAAACCAATTTCACTGATGAATATGATTGCAGGTTTCAAAAAAATATCAAAAGCATTTGATGCCAGGTACGATTATTTAAAATCACTTTACAATATTAAAGCAAACCTTTCTTTAAAATTTATTGTTCATTACGGAAATATAAACCTGTATAATATTAATGGATTCAGGCAATTGTATGGTGATACAGTAATTGAATCGCACAGCCTGTTAAAAAATGGTTGTGGGGCAACTAACTATATTCTTATAACAGAGGATTATTTAAAAGCATTAGCTCAAACTAATTCTGAAACTATATTAGACCATAAAGAATACGATTACCATTATTCAGATATATCAATCGGCTTAAGAAAAATTGGTTATTATTATTTTAATTATTCCTCAAATACAATAAAAGAAAATTTATTAGTACGGGCATAATTCTTTTTACCCATAGCTGTGCTGAGTTACTGAACTTTCCCAAAGTTGGTAATTATAAATTAACGCCCAATGCTTAATTTAAACTTTTGGAAAGTTTAAACTTACTGTTATTAGAGATTCCCTTTAATTATTCTTGGTTTGTATCGGATATCCTTAACTTAAAATGACATTAGTTTGCAGAATAGAAATTAAAAATATGGTGAGGGCATTGCGGAAAGTTTGTTCCGGATTTGTAACAGGTATTTATTTTTTGGTAGCAGGCCGTTCTTCTGCTGTCAGCTTTACTGGCGTCACACTCTTGTACAGTTGAAGCAATGTGCTGCAAAAAAATATTTCCTCAAAGGAATCACCTAAATTTGTTTCAACAGGCTTTTAATAATTTTGTCTCATCACTATTACAATGAAAGATCGAAAGCAATATTGTTTCTTCGCTCTATTTTTAGGTTTGCAAATATTATTGCTGCAAGCCACCGGTTGCAAAAAAGAATATAGTTATGAGGGTGGTAATTTAACCATACAAAAGGATTCAGTACTGATTCCCCCGGTTCCCGTTAACCCGTTTCCCGGATGTTCCTCCTGTAAGGTTACGGATGATCTGTTGTTGGGAAAATGGAATTTTAAAACCGGCAATTCTTTTATCTGTGGCACCGTTGATGGATCTGGCTTTATTGGCGATAAAAGAGCTTTCACTTTTTTTGGACCCTCTGTATGCTCAATTGATACCGGGTTGGTAATGACAATCTATCTCCCTTTTTCATTTGATGAAGACAAGTTCAACGTGGCAATAGATAACGTTGCGTTTTATTATTATGATCATAATGCACCTAAGGATATTTTTATTAGTCTCAGCACTGCGCAGTTTTCTGCAATCATCCAGAGCTTTATTTATGCAACACGCATTGCCACAGGAACATTTAGGGGCACCGTTTATAAACCAAATGGTGATACGGCATTTGTTAGTGAAGGAAAATTTAAAGTAAAGCTTAAATAGTATCCAGGTTAATACAGGGTGCATTTCACTTACACTACCAAATTGCGATGTACTCTTTATCTGCATAACATAATCTTCGTTCATCAACTTCTTCTCTACCTTTTCAAGGCAATCACTTAAATTTGTTTCAACAGGCTTTAATAGTTTTGTCTCAATCATTACAATGACTAATCGAAAACAATATTATTTCTTTGTTTTCTTTTTAGGTTTGCAAACATTACTGCAAACGGGCTGCAAAAAAGAATATAGTTATGAGGGTGGTGATATAACCATACAAAAGGATTCATTACTGCAACCGCCACTTCCTGTAAAAGGGTTTCCGGGGTGTTCATCCTGCAGGGTTACCGATGAACTGGTACTGGGAAAATGGAATTTTAAAACAGGCAATACATTTTTATGCGGATCAGTTGATGCAGCCGGCATTGATTATGAAAAAACAGCCTTTACTTTTTTTGGTCCGTCTAAGTGCTCAATTGATACCGGGTTAGTGATGACAATATATCTTTCCGCTCCATTAGATGGCGATAAATTCGACATCACAACAACCAAAGCAGCTTTCTTTTATTATGACCATCATGCAGCAAAAGATATATTTATCAGCCAGCCCGCAACGCTGTTTTCTGTAACCATCCAAAGTTTTATTTATGCAACAGGTATTTTAACCGGATCATTCAATGGTACTGTATTTACACCTAATGGCAGCATGGTTACTGTAAGTGAAGGAAAATTTAAAATAAAGCTAAGGTAGTATTCATTTCTGCCAAACCCTTTTCCCGCCCATATATTACGTAATAATATTTTATTAAAAAAATTTTGTGTGAGACATTAAATAAGAAACAGAAAATTATCTTATGAGCATCATAGTTCCTCTATGCGAATATTTTTTACCTGTATCATGGTGTGTATATCGCAACGTCCAAACATATGCACCTGCAGGCTGTGGTATTGCTTTAATTTTCCCATTCCATTTTTGTGTCCAGTCATTTGTTTTAAAAACGAGTTGGCCCCACCTGTTATACACCCTGAAATCCAGGTCGTCTGCCTTAAAAGCATTTATGGGATAGAAGAAATCATTTAAGCCATCATCATTTGGTGTAAAAGCATTCGGCACGCCGATATAACAGCTTTTAAGTTCACGAATTTTTTGGCTTGTAGTGTCTATGCATCCATTGTTCCCCAAAACGGTGAGTAGAACTGTAAATGAAGTTTCCACATGGGGTTGCGGGTATTTTTGAGGTGGTGGCATTTGCTGTGTGCTGGTATTTCCGTTTCCAAAATTCCAGAGGTATGAATTTATTTTTCCCGTGCTGATGTTTTTAAAAAATGCAGAATCTTCAGGGCAGATAATATTATTTGTTTCAAATTTTGCCCTCACTTCGTCATCCAAAATAATATTCACCAATGATGAATCGCTGCAAACTCCATTGGATACAGATAATTTAATTGGAAACTGTCCTGATGCAGGAAATACTTTAGTTGGATTTTGTTGTGTGCTGAATAAGTTTCCGTTCAGGGTCCAGTTCCATTGTGTTACCCCATTTGTTGATGGACCTGAAAACTTCAACGTATCAAAATGACATCCTGCATTTACCTGGTAATTAAAAAAGGCAGAAACAGTATCAGCAACTGAAAAATTAAGAAATGCTGCAAGCGACTGTTGACCACATTCATCAATAAGTGTATTGCCATCACGGCCATTTTTTAAATGAATTTGATAGGTGCCACCCAACTGTACCGCAGTAGTTAATTGCACATCAATAGAAGAAGAAACTCCATTGGCATCACACGTGCCGGTGGCGGTAACAACTGATACTGTTGATGGACCTGTTACATTAAAATCACTGCCATCAGCGGCAATAGAATTGCAGCGCATTGGTTTTTTAAAAACAAGATGCAACGATAATGGTTTGCATTGTACAGGTGTAATACTATCCATGGGAGTTGGCTGCAGGCCAACAACTGTAAAGTTTATCATGTCTCCCACAGGAAGCATTACATTACAATTATCAAGCAATGTATTTCCATCGCTTCCATTCTTTGCTGTTAAAGTATAATTGCCGGGAGGTAGCGGAGTGTTTAAAAGTAGGATGATAGAATCAACATCAAAGCTTGTTGAACAGTCAGGGCCTGTAACAGATGCGATACTCCCTGAAGGAGCAATAATAAAATCACTTCCGTCAGGTGCAAGGCTTATGCATTTTACTTTTTTGGTAAGCTTTAAAGAGATCAATGATCCATCGCAATTTATTGATGCACTTTTAAACCGGGGAGGAACAGGATCAACAAGGCTTGCAGTACCTCCGCCAAAAGATAACTGATAGCCACTTTGGCTATCATCAAAATGGCTTACGATCAAAAGATATTCATGCCCCTGGATTAGCGAAGCCATATCATTAAATGTAGGAAAGCCATTGCCTACACAATTAAATAAACCTGTGCCTGAATTTGCTGCTGCACCCGTAAGACCTGTTCTACCCGACCAGTTATAGGTTACTATTAAACCTGAATCGCTATACACATCATTAGGGTTGTGTCCTGTTACATCAAATATTTCCCAGTCATAATCATCACGAATATTATTGGGTGTTATTACAAAACCAAGGGTGCCGGAAACATAACAGGTAAACTTATACCAATATGGATTCTTATCGAAGATCAGACCGGAAAATGCAGTACAATTATTAGGTATGTGCTGATTTACACAAATGGGTACAGTGTTTTGCATGAATACATCTGTTCCGCAAACGGGGAAAGCTGTGCCGGGTGTTTGCCCAAGTGTGGTACAGGTTTGAGAATAAATATTGTTTTGAAAAAAAAGTGAAAATAAAAATGATATAAAGATCCTGGTGCACATTTCTGTTAGCCTTGGTATTTGAATGATAAACAAACGGCAATTTAAAATTAATAATTTGAAGGTTGTGTATTGGAGAAGTTATTTTTGGTAGCGGGCATTGGTTCTTTGGGCAGCTTCGTTGTGTCACTCACTTCAACGGCAAATTTCTATGCAGCATTTTGCTTACTTTTATTTCTACTATGTCTGATTACGCCATTACCCTTTACTATAATGATCTTGAAAATGCCATTCAATATGGAGGTTCAACAAAAGAAACCGCTATTCGTTTTGCTTTTCAAAAACTACTGGAAAAATATGCAGAAACAAAAGATCTGAAACTGGTTCCTGAAATCTCTACCAAAAACAAACAGGGCAGGATAATCACGCCGGATGGCACTTTAAAAGACAGCATCAGAAACGACTGGGGCTATTGGGAAAGCAAAGATGAGAAAGACGACATCAACGAAGAGATAAAAAATAAGTTTGCCAAAGGCTACCCTGCTGATAATATTTTGTTTGAAGATTCTCAAACCGCTGTACTCTTTCAACATGGTGATGA
>JANXQO010000157.1 GCA_025353485.1 Chitinophagales bacterium | reverse complement strand
CTCATTAAAAATTCATTTACAATTTCGCCTCCAGAAAATTTAAAATGCTTCTTAAAAAGCTTTACCCATTCATCTTTGGTTAACGGATGATTATGCTCAATCCAATTTTTAAAAGAACCATATTCTTTTTGTAACTGCAGTATCACTTTTGCATTCTCAATTGCTGCATTTATTTTCAGCCGGTTTCTTATTATGCCTGCATCCTGCATAAGCGCCGCAAATTTTTTCTCATCGTACTTCGCAACTTTTTTTATCTCAAAGTTTTCGTAGGCTTTAAAAAAATTATCCTTCTTTTTTAAAATAGTTTCCCAGCTAAGCCCTGCCTGGTTTATCTCCAGTACCAATCTTGCAAATAATTCATTGTCCCTTTCAATAGGAAAGCCGTATTCACAATCATGATACTGCTTGTGTACATTTTCATCATCAACGGTTGTTATAAAATCGCAATAAGTTTTTACCGGTTGGTTATCCATTTAATCATTTTTATAAAGATAACTTCATGTTCTATATCTTTCATTTCTTTATGACTTTGAAACAAAAAATACTTAACCAATAATCAGCAAAAATTAATCTTGTGTTGTCAGTTAATTTCACCCCATTCCCGGTGATTAATACAGAAAGGCTTGTATTAAGGCAGATTGAACAAAATGATGTGAAGGAAATATTCTTTCTTCGCTCAGATAAAAAAGTATTGGAATATTTAGATATGGCGCCTGCAGCCACAATTGAAGAAGCAGCAGCATGGATAAAAAAAATCAATGACCTTGAAAGAGATAACGATGTAGTTACATGGGCAATCACCTGCAAACCTGAATTGAAATTAATAGGCACTATTTGCTTCTGGAATATAACAAAACAACACTACCGGGCTGAGATTGGTTATGCCTTAAATCCCGATCATCATGGCAAAAGAATAATGCAGGAAGCCATTACAGCTGTTTTGGATTACGGATTTAATATAATGAAACTACATTCCATAGAAGCTAATGTAAATCCCAATAATTCATCTTCCATAAAACTTTTAGAGCGAAACAATTTTATAAGAGAAGGATATTTTAAAGAGAATTATTTTTATGATGGTAGATTTTCTGATTCAGCTATTTATTCATTGATACGTCAGGATAAAAATAAAACTGATAAAAAATAAATTTAAAATCTGTTCCGCATTTGTAAGTGTTTCTAAAAACTGAGTGATTCGAATATAATATTATGGGAACTGAAATATTAAAATTTCCATGAATTAGAAGAACCCCAGAAACTTAAAATAAAAATCCTATCTTAACTTTTTTATACTAACTGCAATGAGTACACAAACTTTACGGAAAAACTTTTCAGATATTTTAGCCCCGGCAGGTATTAAAATTAATGGCACCGATCCCTGGGATCTTCAAATTCACAACGAAGGGTTTTATAAACGTGTGCTTAGCGAAGGCACACTGGGCCTGGGTGAATCGTATATGGATGGATGGTGGGATGTTGAAAAGTTAGATGAGTTTACCTACCGTGTGCTAAGAGCAGATCTTTATAAAAAAGCCAACCTGGGCTTGCGATCTACTATTGATGTTGTGTTTGCAAAACTCTTCAACATGCAGGCTAAAAATAAGGCTGCCAATAATGCAATGCGTTCCTACGATATTGGTAACAGGCTTTTTCAGTTAATGCTGGACAAGCGTATGGCATACACCTGTGGCTATTGGAAAAATACAGATAGCCTTGACCAGGCGCAGGAAAATAAATTAGATCTTATCTGCAGAAAAATAAAACTGCAACCGGGGCAGCATGTTCTTGATATGGGTTGTGGATGGGGAACCTTCGCAAAATTTGCTGCCGAAAAATATGGAGCCAGAGTTACCGGGGTTACAGTTTCTCCCAAACAGGTAGAACTGGGATCTGAAATGTGTAAAGGATTGCCCGTGGAAATAAGGCTGCAGAACTGTATGGATGTAACCGGAAAATTTGATCATGTGGTGGCCATAGGATTAACGGAACACATAGGCTATAAAAATCATCGCATTTTTATGGAAACAGTTTCCCGTTGCCTTAATGATGATGGATTATTTTTATTGCATTCTGTTTGCCATCCTTATACAACAACTTCTATTGATCCTTTTACCAACAGGTACATCTTTCCAAATTGTGTACTGCCTTCTCTTAAACAATTGGGAGCAGCAACAGAACATATTTTTAAAATAGAGGACCTGCATAATTTCGGCACTTATTACGATCCTACGCTTGTAGCATGGTTCGAAAATTTTAACAGGCATTGGGATGAACTTAAAGAAGAATATGGTGAAAGGTTTTATCGTATGTGGAAGTATTATCTGCTTTCCAATGCAGGGTCTTTCCGTGCCCGCCATAACCATCTTTGGCAACTTGTTTTTTCAAAAAAAGGTGTGTTGGGAGGATATGAATCAGAGAGATAATTCTTTTTCTTAATGAAAAAAGTCCCATTATGATTCAATAATTATTTGCCAAATATCTTATACAAAAAATAAAAGAAATACAAACTAAAGAATAATTATGATAGCAATTGCTACAGAACTACAAATTATTATTGATAATTACCTGCAACGATTAAATACTATTTCCGGAGATGAATTTTCCTTCAAACTTTCTCCAACAAAATGGAGTAAAAAAGAATTACTTGGTCATTTGATAGATTCTGCACAAAACAATATTCGAAGATTTATTATTGCGCAATATGAAGAGGATCCTATAATCGTTTACAACCAGGATAAATGGGTGGCAATAAATAATTACCAACAATGGGATACTAAAGATATTATTCAGCTTTGGTATTTTTTAAACAGGCAGACTACTTTTATTTTAAAAAATATTTCTACAGAGAGTAGCCAACGAATTTGCCAAGGTGAAGCATCACATACTATTGAATGGCTGACAAAAGATTATATAAAGCATCTTAAACATCATATTCATCAGATATTAAATTTAGAACCTGTGGCATATCCATAGATTTGTATCTTTTAATTTTCGTTTTTAAAAAATCATTTATGAAAAAAATAATCATTTATATTTTCATTTTATTTTCATTTTATGCTTGCAAAGAGCCAATAAAAAAAAGTGAACCAGATACAAAAATTTCTGAAGCAAAAACAGTATATGAAAAGAATCTTGCGTCGCTAAAAAAAGGCATTAAGGCTTTTGAAAATAAAAAAATAGATGAATGGGCCGAAACAGTTGCTGACACTTCTATATGGAATTCTCCAGCCTATGGTTCTTCTCCTGCAACAAAAGAAGACTGGAAAAAAATGCTGATTGCTTACGTTTCAGACTGGGACAGTTTAACATTGAATTACCCTGATTTTTTACCGGGGATAGATTCTGCAACACATGAATTTGATGGCAGTGTAAGGTATTATGGGATATGGAATGGCATTCATAAATCCGGAGTAAGAACCTCAGTAAATTTTTATGCTACCTACGATTTTAATAAAGATGGTAAAATAATTAATGCCAGTGAATTTTTTGATGTAGGCGGGTTAATGAATGCTATAAAGGGAAAAGCAAAATAAAATGCGGGCCATTAAATTTGTTTTTTAGGAGGCAGGGCAAAAGCAATTGCTTCATGCTCAAAATGCCCTTTGTGAGATGCATCACAGAATGGTTTATTTTTAGAAAGTCCGCAGCGGCAAATAGAAACAATCTCTCTTCCTCCAAGATCATATATATTTCCTTCTTTATCTACAATTTCAAAATCTCCTTCTACTCTAAGTGATCCATTACTGTTTACTGTAATTTTTGTTGTAGCCATAATTTTTTGGATGAAGATATTTATTTTATATCTACGGGATTTGTATTAATCACAGTATTAAAAAATATTTTGCAAAAAACTTGTATAATTTAAAGCCACTTAGTAATTGTACGGTCTCTAACAGCAAGTATTCTTACCCTAACTACCCGCAACTTTACACCTTTTTCTCCTTTGATTTTAATAGAGTTTTTATTTATTAAAAATCGCAGGTTTTTTTAAATATTTTTTTACTTATAGAAAAAATTCTACAAAAAGTACAATTTAATTTTTAATATGCCGTTTAAGACCAAACAATCTAAATATTCACTCCTCATAAGATGAGAAACAAAATTTTAATAACCTTTTTATTGTTTTCAAACTTTATTACGCAGATTTATGCGCAAGTTACCTCTACAGCACCAACTACAGCAACAATTGTTACTCCTATCAGCATTGCCAAAAACACTGATATGAGTTTTGGTAATATTGCTGTGCAAACCTCTACAGGTGGCACTGTTGTATTAGCACCGGCAGGAACCCGTACCCGTACCAGCGGCGTAACTTTACCTGCAACTACTGGAACAGTTACTGCAGCAACTTTTACAGTTACCGGTACCGGTACATTTTCTTACGCTATTACATTGCCTACTTCTATTACGATTACGCATTCCGGTGGTGTTCAAACAATGACAGCAACATCTTTTACCAGCAATCCTTCAGGAACCGGTGCATTAAGTTCAGGCACCCAAAATATTACTGTAGGCGCTACTTTAACTGTAGCAGCAGCGCAACTGGAAGGAGTTTACACATCCGGTAATTTTAGCGTTACAGTAAATTATAACTAAATATTTCTATTATTAATATCAACCTCAAAAACCAAAATGAAAAAATCAACAAAAAACAAAATGATTGCCACTGCAATCTTAATGACAGGATTTATCAGCACATCATTTGCACAGGCTACTGCTACCGCTACCGCAACAGCTACCGTAATTACTCCTATCAGTATTTCAAAAAATACGGACATGAGTTTTGGTAATATTGCAGTGCAAACTGCTACAGGTGGTACTGTTGTATTGGCCCCTGCAGGTAGCCGTACAAGTACAAGTGGTGTAACTTTACCGGCTACTACAGGTACTGTTACTGCTGCCTCTTTTACTGTGAATGGTACTGGTTCTTACACGTATGCTATTACACTTCCTACATCTGTTACACTAACACATTCGGGTGGTGTTCAGACTATGGCGGCAAGTTCTTTTACAAGTAATCCATCCGGCACTGGTGCATTAAGCTCAGGTACGCAGAATATTGCTGTAGGTGCTACCTTAACTGTTGCAGCAGCGCAGCTTGCAGGTGTATATACATCAGGCAACTTTAATGTAACAGTAAATTATAACTAATATTATTTAATAAAAAGCGCTGCTAACAGCAGTGTTTTTTATTTTAATTAATTTTCTGTTATGTTGTCCCTAACAACAATTAAATGAACTACCATGTATTGTATAAGTAAACAATTAGCAACAAAAGCCGGTTTACAAATAATCGCTTTAATATTATTTTCAACTATTTTATATTCAACAGTAAATGCCCAGGGGAATTTATTGGTTACTCCAAAAAGAATTGTATTTGAAGGTGTAAAAAGATCAGAAGAACTAAACATTGCAAACACCGGAAAAGATACAGCCACTTATCTCATTTCTTTTGTACAATTAAGAATGACAAAAGATGGGCTGGTGGAACAAATTACCGAGGCGGATTCAGCACAAAATTTTGCTGATAAATATCTTCGCTTTTTCCCAAGAAGAATAACGCTTGCGCCCAATGAAGCACAGACAGTAAAGATGCAGGTAATAAGAACAAATGAAATAACCCCGGGTGAATATCGCTCTCATTTGTATTTTAGAGCGGTGCCTGATGAAAAGCCACTGGGAGAAAAAGAGACAGAAAACGACAATTCTATTTCTGTAAAGCTGGTACCCGTTTTTGGTATTTCTTTACCTGTAATTATTCGTACCGGTGAAACCTCAGCTCAATTACATTTTTCAAACCTGGCAATTGAAACAGAAAAAGATCCTGTATTAAAGATGACCTTCAATAGAACAGGAAATATGTCAGTTTATGGTGATATTTCAGCGGAGTATATTTCATCTGCCGGAAAAATAACAAAAGTAGGAATGGCAAAAGGTTTGGCTGTTTATACGCCTAATACCATACGAAATTTTAATTTACAATTAGATAAAAATCCTGAAATAGATTATCACCAGGGAAAAATACATTTGGTTTTTACTGATCAGTCAGCCAAGCCAGTAAAGCTTGCAGAGGAAGAAATTATTTTGAATTAAAAAATATGTTTTGATAAAAGCAGAATATTTTTTTCTTATAATTAATCATAAGTATATTGATTTACATTAAGAGTTATTAGAATTATTTACCTGCTGTAGCAGGCGAAATAAGCACCGTAGATTTTCGTTTTATTTGTAGTAAATCTAATAACCCTAACAACAGATTTCTATGACAAATCCAATACCCCTATTATCCAACGTATGCAAATGCATATTTAATCGCCGCATCTATTTTAGTAAGGCTGCAAAATATATACTCATACTTATTATCTGTATATTTTTTATGGCAAATACATTTGCCCAGGTTGGAATAAGCAGCACTTCAATTACGCCTGATGTCTCTTCTATTTTAGAATTAAGATCAACAACACAGGGTTTTCTACCCCCGAGAATGACTACTACACAAAGGGATGCAATTACGTCGCCTGCAACAGCGCTTTTAATTTATAATACTACAACCAATCAATTAAATTATTATTCCGGTTCTGCATGGCAGGTAGCAGCAGGTGGTGGTCAGGCCCAATTAAATGGAACTGGTTTTGTAAAAGCCAGTGGAACTACTATTAGTTATGATAATTCATCCTATATCACAAACGCAAATGTGGTCTTCAATAACCAGGCAAATAGCTACACCGCAGGGATGAAACAAATCTTTCAATCATCTGCTACAACAGCAGGCTTTAATTTTGGTGGTGTAATAGCAGATCCCTCTTCTTTAATATCAGGCGATTATTGGTTTAGAAGTGATTTAGGGAAATTTTTTTACAGGGATGGTACAACTTCAAGACCCTTAGTTGCAGAAGCATTAGCACAGACTTTAACTAATAAAGATTTGACTTCAGTAACTAATACTTTTCCTACTTTCAATCAAAATACCACTGGCAATGCTTCAACCGTAACTACAAATGCAAACTTAACCGGTGATGTAACTTCTGTAGGTAATGCTACAACCATTGGGGCAAACAAAGTTACAAATACAATGCTTTCCCAAATGGCAACCAATACTATTAAAGGGAATAATACAGTAAGCACTGCGAATGCATCTGATTTAACTGTTGCGCAGGTTAATGCTATCCTCCCTGTTTTTACATCTTCTCTAAACGGATTAGTTCCTGCAAGTAGTGGTGGTACAACAAATTATTTAAGGGCAGATGGTACATTTCAGTTTCCTGCGGGGGGAATAGCGTCTATGACTGCGGTATCTGCTGCAATAAATACAACTGAAACAAAACTCTTGTCTGCAGTAATACCTGCAAATTTTATGCAGGCAGTTACAACCTTTAGAATAACTGTTTTTGGAACATGTACATCTTCGGCGGCCAATACATCAAACATAAGAGTGAGATTAGGTACAGCGGGAACGAATGCTGATGTTGTTGTAGCTATTGTTTCTCCTGTGGCTGCAAGTTCAGGAACTAACATTCCTTTTTCAGCAACTTTGATGGTAACGATCCGAACATCAGGCACGAGTGGCACAGCTGGAGGCGGCGGCATGTTGACAAGTAATTCCTCTACAGGTATCTCCTCTTTTGGAGTTGCTGTTGGAACCCCAATATCTGGTATTGCTGTAAATACTACAGTTTCAAATACAATACAGGTTACTTATTCATCACCTGCAACAACAACCACATCTACTTTTCAAATTGCAACAATAGAAGTTGTAGACAAATAGTTTAAACATTTTCAACAAAAAGATTGAAATATTTTTATAACATACTCTCATTTTTCTTTTTCACTACACAGTGTTTTTCACAGGTGCTTACTAATAACGGAAGTGTTATAAATATTGCATCAGGTACAATTATAAATGGAGGCAGTCTTAATAATTCATCAGGCACAATTACCAACAGTGGCGCAATAACTTTATCAACAGATCATACAAATTCAGGAACGATAAATGGTGCAGGAGATTACAACATTGGTGGCAACTGGACCAATGCAGGAATATTTACTGCCGGGGCAGGTACCGTTACGTTCAATGGAGCAGGCGCACAAAGTATTGGTGCAACAACTTTTAGTAATGTTATCTTTTCAGGAGGAAATACTAAAACTGCTTCAGGAAATATAAATGTTACAGCAGTTCTTACGCTTGGCGCAAATACTACATTGGCATTAAGTTCTTATAACATCACTTTAAAATCAACATCCACTGCAACAGCAAGAGTGGCGGCAGTGGCGGCTACTGCTGCTATTACATATGGCACCGGCAAATTTATTGCTGAGCGATATATTCCCGGAAGAAGAAAATACAGATTGATCACGAGCAGTGTTACCACGAGCACAGGAAGCACATTAACAACAGGACAGGAGAGCCTTTCCATTTGGGGCAACTGGCAAAACCAGGGAGGCAGCACTGCAAATGTTGGAACAATTATTACCGGCGGTGCCAGTGCCGATGGATATGATCTGCAAACCAGCAATGCATCTCTCTATACTTATAATTCCGGTACAAGATTGTTTACCGGCTTTACATCTGCCAATGGAAAAAATACAAAGTACACTCCACTAAAAACAGGTGTTGCTTATTATATGTTTGTGTATGGAGACAGAACGAATACCATTTATACAGGTACTCCAAATTATACAACATTAAGTTCTTCAGGAACCATATTAACCGGAGACCAAACCTATACAACAAGCTCTTCTATTCCTTTAAACGCTGGAAACGGAATTTATACACTATTGGGAAATCCGTATGCATCACCAATTGATTGGGCAACACTTCCAAGAACCAATCTTTCCAATACGTATTGGGGATGGGATCCTAACTTAAGCAGTACCGGTGGTTATGTAACTGTTAGCACAACAGGAAGTGTTACGTTGATCTCACCGTTCTCAGGAACTACAGGGCTTAACCAATACATCCAATCAGGTCAGGGATTTTTTGTGCAGGCAACGGCAGCAGCGCCGGTACTTACAATTCGTGAGCAGGATAAAGTTTCCAACTATAATGCAAATGCTTTTCGTACAACATCGCCTAATAATATTGCGCTGATAGCTGTTAATTTATTATATGATAATGCAGGAATTAAAACTCTTGCAGATGGCGCACTTGCTGCCTTTGATGGAAATTTTTCTAACAGTGTAACCAATGAAGATGCTTCAAAAATTATGAATGCTGCAGAAAATGTTGCGATTGCAGAAGGAAATAATTTATTAAGTATTGATACACGGCAAATGCCAAAACAAAATGATACGCTGTTCTTAAACATATCAAAACTTACAAAGCCACAGTACACCTTGCAGATTTTTGCACAGCAGGTAGATGGTTCAGTTACGCCCTATTTAGAAGATAAATATTTAAAAACTTTTTATCCTCTATCATTAAATGATACTAACAGGATAACAATTAATATCACTTCTAATGCTGCATCATTTGATGTCAACCGCTTTAGAATTGTGTTTGCTCAACCTTCCGGAATACT
Source organism: Chitinophagales bacterium (assembly GCA_025353485.1). Lineage (GTDB taxonomy): Bacteria > Bacteroidota > Bacteroidia > Chitinophagales > Chitinophagaceae > Ginsengibacter. The sequence continues at coordinate 14,732 of JANXQO010000157.1, read as the reverse complement.
TACTACTACAAATACTACCGTGAAGCCGGAGATAAAAGTATTTCCTAACCCGATAAAAGATCAGCAAATAAATTTTCAGTTAAGCGGAATTGAAAAAGGTGAGTACAATTTGATTTTAAATAATTCAATGGGACAACAAATAATTAATCAAATATTTATTTATGATGGAAGTGCAGCGAAACAAAATATTTCTCTTACTAAAAAATTACCTGCAGGAGTGTATCATTTACAGATAGTAAATAAAACAAAAAATTATAGTAAAACAATCCTGGCAGAATAAAAAAATGAAAAACAAATGGTTTATAAGAATAAAAATGATTACAGTATTTACTGTGGTGTCATTATTTTGTTATGCCCAAACGCCTACAGATCTTTTACCGGGAGATCCTGGAGCTTTATCAGTGTTTACGATTCAAAATTTAAGTTTTGGCGCTTTTTCTCATGGCATCACCGGAGGAACAATAAGCATAGCTGCTGATGGAAACCGTTCTTCTACCGGAGATGTAATAGCTTTAAATTTAGGCATACAATATTATAATGCAATTTTTGAAATTGAAAGTCCCGCTGGTACAATCATCTCTATTTTAAACGGTCCGGATGCTACACTTACAGGAAGCAACGGAGGTTCAATGTCTTTACATATTGGCAGCCCAAATCCTGCATCACCCTTTAATAATACAGTTGGCCCACCCGGCAGAACGCAAATAACGGTAGGAGGAACGCTTACTGTTGGCGGCGCTGCAACGGCACCACCGGGCTCTTATACGGGCACCATCTATATAACTTTTAACCAGCAATAAAAAAAAATCCAATATCCGTTAAATGACTACTGCACTTACCTATTTATTAAAAAAGAAGTGTAGCTATGTATGCATGGTGTTATTAATTATACTGCTTCCCTCAATTGTTTATTGCCAGCAGGAAAATAATTATGATGAGGTATCCATTACATTCAATGTTCAGCGAATTGGCAGTTGCGAAATACCCGCTCTTATATATGAGCAAACTGCTTACCTGTCTGTAAAAGAAGTTTTTGATTTTTTAAAAATAAAAAATTCATTCAGTGTCACCATGGATTCTATTGAAGGGTTTTTTATTAATCCCAAAGATGAATATATTATTGATAAAGGGCATAACAATATAAAATTTCAGGATAAAATTTTCGATTTAAAAGCTAATGATCTCATTCGTACTGAAACAGGATTATATTTAAAAGCAGATTATTTAGGAGATGTTTTTGGATTGATGTGCAGTTTTAATTTTCGCAGCCTTTCTGTTACGATGAATTCAAAAACAGAATTACCCGCCGTACGTGAAATGCAATTGGAACAGATGCGTAAAAATATTGTTCAACTTAAAGGCGAGAAAAAAGCAGACACAATTATAAAAAGGAAATATCCTCTTTTTCATTTGGGCCTGGCTGATTGGTCAATCATCCATACAAAAGAAATTACGGGGGGTGGTTTTACAAGAATTGGTTTGAATTTGGGAGCCATTGTTGCCGGAGGAGAAACCAATGTTTATCTGAATTACAACAGCAAGCAGCCTTTTGATAAAAAGAAACAATACTGGATGTGGAAGCTGGTGAATAATGATAATACAGCACTCAGGCAAATAACAGTGGGTAACATTTTTCCGCAGGCTACCTCATCTGTATACGGTGCCGTTACTGGTGTGCAGGTTAGTAATACACCCACCACTTATCGAAAATCTTTTGGTACCTACCGGTTAAGTAATTCAACTGAGCCGGGTTGGCTGGTAGAGTTGTATGTAAATAACGTAATGGTAAATTATACCAAAGCCGATGCGTCTGGTTTTTTTACTTTTGATGTACCGCTTGTATATGGAAATTCATCCATCAAGCTTCGCTTTTATGGGCCCTGGGGTGAAGAAAAAACCCGTGAGCAAAACATCGGTATACCTTTTAATTTTTTACCGCTGAACCAGTTTGAGTATACAGCATCTGCAGGTGTAATTGATGATGGCAATAAAAGCAAACTTGCCAGGCTTAATCTTAATTACGGGCTTGGCAATCATATCACAATTGGAGGCGGTATGGAATATTTATCAACGGTTACATCCGGTAAAAGCATGCCTTTTCTAACTGCTTCTGTAAGATTGGGTTCTAACCTCCTGCTGTCTGGTGAGCATACTTATGGTGTAAGAAGTAAAGGTGTTTTCACCTATCGTTTGCCATCTAATTTTTTGATTGAAGCCAATTATATAAAATATCAAAAAGGGCAAACTGCAATAAGATCTGGTCTAAAATCAGTAAATAATTACCTGGAAGAAAGGAAGATAGTTTTCTCTTTACCATTCAGGACAAAGAAACTTGTAGCGTTTTCAAGATTTAGTTTTAACCAGCTGATTCTTACCAATATGAAATATACAACTGCTGAATTTCTTTTATCAGCAATGACGGCAGGTATTAATACCAATTTTACAACATCGGTTGTATATTCTGATCCAAAAAACCCTCTTACGTATACTAATCTTTCAATGAGTTTCAGAGCGGCTAAAGGAATAAGAATTACACCTCAAACACAATATGAATACAAGCTGAAAAATTTTAGCATGCTGAAATGTGAAGTGGAAAAAAATCTTTTTAATAAAGGCTTTATGAATATAAGTTATGAGAAAAATATTGCTCATCAAATGCAGTTCTTCACCATAGGTATCAGGTATAATTTTTCATTTGCACAAACATCCTTTTCAATAACAAAAAGCGACGGGGCAACTTCAGCCATTCAATCAGCAAGAGGCAGTCTTTTATATAATGACATATCTCCAACACTGCGTTTTAAAAATCAAAGCAGTGTTGGAAGAGGCGGATTGGTTATCGTTCCATTTTTAGATCTTAACAACAATGGAGTACACGATGCCAATGAACCCAAATTATCAGGATTAAAACTTCGGATAAACGGCGGAAATGTTGAACACAATAAACGTGACACGAGCATAAGCGTTACCGGGCTTGAGGCCTATAATAATTATTATATTGAGCTTGACAGAAACAGTTTTGATAATGTAGCATGGCAAATTAAAAAACCAACAATCAATATTTCAATAGAACCTAATCATTATAAATTAATTGAGGTTCCTGTATCTGTTATGGGTGAAGTATCCGGAACTGTATATTTAAAAAATAATAAAACTGAAAGTGGGTTAGGGCGTATCATCGTAAATATTTACGACAGTAATTCCAATCTTGTTGCACACACGCTTTCTGAGCCGGATGGATATTTCACATTCTCAGGATTAAAGCCAGGCAATTATACGGCTGCAATTGATACCCCACAATTATTAAAATTGCAAATGATATCTTCGCCATTATTATCCTTTACAATTAAATTAAGTAACGAGGGAGATATAGCAGACGGATTGCAATTCAAACTTCAAAATAATAAGTAATTATTATTTAAGAATTAAAGGTTAAAACACCTGGTATCTTCCTACATGATAGACAGTGGTAGTAGTACCATCAAAAAAACTGTTATATATTAACCCTATACTTCTGGCAAACCATCTTTCCTCGGTTGCGAAGGGAGTAGCGGGAGCAATTGTTACAAAATATTCATATCTTACTTTTAGAACATCAGAAGAGGTTACCACGCCACTTGTAGTAGGCGTAGTTGCTTTCTCAAACAATGTCATCTTAATAAAAATTGTATAAGAAATTCCACCTTGCGTACCGGTAATATTTGGAGAATTCCAGGTAGTACCCTGTGCAACATTATCTTTAAGAAAAATATATTCTACATTGGGTGGTGTGCCTGGTGCATCAAATCCAAAAAATTTCTGTGTATTAAAGTATTCAATATAATCGCCGCCTGGCTTTCTATAATATAATGAATCAGGTGGCGTATTATTTATTGTAAAAGTTGAATAATTATTTCCACCAGCACTTAGCGTATAAGGAATTACTTTGATCAGGAATGAGTCAGAAGGTACACCGCCCTGTTTTCCATATGCCCAGAATGAATTAACTGTAGTAGGAAAATAATCAGTTACGGCTGAGAATGTTATTGAAAAATTACAAGTGCTGGTACCAAAAGTAACTGCAAAGTTTTTAATGCCTGAACCTGTAGGTGTTCCGGTTCCGGTTAAAGTTACATTTTGTATTCCTGTTGTTGTAAAGGTTCCTGTGCCGGTAAAACTTACTCCGTTAACTGCAGTGGTTGATATTGTATAAGCGCCAACAGTTGCAACATTTACCTGTACTAAAACTGTGTTGGTGGCTGTAAGCGCTACGCCTTGCATGTATGTACCGGCAGGCGTTACCGGTGTACATGCTCCCGGGCTTCCACCAAGTGTTCCTGTAGCGGGGGCGGCACCTGTGGCAAAGTTTATTGTAAAATTACATGTGCTGCTGCCAAACGTTACCGCAAAATTTTGATTGCCTGAATTAACGGGTACACCCGAACCATTTAAAATTACAGTTTGCAAACCTGTTGTTGTAAATGTTCCTGTTTTTGAAAAGCTAACCCCGTTAACAGTATTGGTTGATATAGTATAAGTGCCAATTGTTGTAACCGTTACTGATACTGTAGCCGTATTTGTAGCAGTAAGCGTTACTCCCTGTGTAAAAGTACCGCCGGTTGTAACGGGAGTACAAACTCCTGCAGAAGCTCCTAATGTTCCGGAAGAAGATCCTGTTCCTCCGCCGCCGGTTCCATTGCTGCTTAAGTTTATCCTGCTCGTAAACTTACCAAGTGTTAAGGGCTTTAATGCGCTTAGGGAATCTTCTGATATGCCTGCAAATATCCCTGTAATATTATTATTTCCAATAGCAGTAATGGTTACGATAAACTCACCTATGAATTGATCGGCCTGGTAAATGTTTTTTGCCTGGGTATAATATTGAAAGTCGCTTTGAAAAAGAGACGCTTTATATGTACCTACAGTAAAACTATCAGTTGCATATATATGTAAAAGAAAATTTTGCGAGCCATCTGCTGATTTACCTGCAAGGTTTACTGTTTTTGTTGTTGCTGTAGTTCCTATATACGCCGTATCAATATTGCCTGTGTATAGTTTGGTACTGTCATTAAACTGCCAGGTGCCTGCAGGTGTTATTATTGGCTCTAAACTAAATTCTTTTTGGCAGGAGAAAAATAATACAGCCAGTATTACTACGAGAGATTGAATTTTTAGCGTTTTCATTGATATGTTTTAAATAATTCAATTATGATACCTGCACTTCATCATTTACAATGGCGCCGGTTTCTACTGTATGATGATTTGTATCGGCTTTCCGTTGCCCGAAAAAACGTTTTTGAAATAATAAAATTGCAATTACTCCGGAAGATATAGCTGCATCTGCTAAATTAAAAATGGGTCTGAAAAATTCAAAATCTTCCCCACCCCATATTGGCACCCACGAAGGAAAGTGAGCATTTCTTATTATCGGGAAATAAAGCATGTCTACCACTTTGCCATGAAAAAATCCTGCATAGCCGTGGTTTGGGAATATTTTAGCAACATTTAAAAAATTTGTTTGGCTTTCTTCAAAAATAATTCCATAAAACATACTGTCTATCAAATTACCAAGGGCGCCTGCAAAAATTAAAGCGGCACATGCTATAAAACCGGGATGGTACTTTTTTTGAACTATCTTTCTCAGGTAAAATATACCAAAGATTACAGCTGCAAATCTGAATAATGTAAGGATCATTTTACCCCAATCGCCACCAAACTTCCAGCCATATGCCATGCCTTCATTCTCAATAAAATACATGCGGAACCAATTACCTATTACCGAATGTGATTCACCAACATGATAATGTGTTTTTACAAAAATCTTCAACACCTGGTCTGCAAGTACTACTAAAAAAATAATCAAAAAAACATTTCTTCCTTTCACCTTATGATATTAAGCTGTAAATATAGCAAAATTGGTGAATGGTGAATAGTGAATGGTGAACACGAATTTGAGGGAAACGTTAATTTTTTATTTGCGAATTGATCATTGCAGTTAATATTTTAAAGCATCTAACTTTTAAAAACATGTTTATAGTTTTTTGCATGAAAAAGTATTTTTATAATCCAAATACAAAATAGCTATTTACCATTCACTACATCATTCTTCAAAATAAATTCTTTTAACCCTTTGCGAAACACCGGTCATAATTTCGTAAGGAATAGTATGGCACCATTTGGCCAATTGCTCTATGGGTAATTGTTCTCCAAATACTATTACTTTATCCCCTTCTTTACAATTAATTCCGCTGATGTTAAGCATAGTCATATCCATGCAAACAATGCCAGTAACAGGTACAGGCTTATTTTGAATAAGCATTTTTCCAACACCATTACTCAATGCCCTGGGATAACCATCTGCATAGCCAATACGAACTGTAGCAATTGTTGCATCATTTTTTAAAATTGCATCCCATCCATATCCTATACTTTCTCCGGCCTTCACATTTTTTACCTGGGCAATAGTTGTTGTAAGCGTGGATACATTTTTTAATTTTTTTTGTATGGAGGTATTGCTATCAATTCCATACAAACCAATTCCCAACCGGACCATATCCATTTGCAGATGAGGATTGCTGATAGCTGAAGTATTAGCAATATGTTTTAGAAAATTATAATTCAAATTATTTTGAAGTTCTTCGCAACATTGCAAAAAGACAGCTGCCTGCTTATTGGTAAATTCATCACGGTTTTTATTATCACTTGCGGCAAGATGAGAAAACACCGATTGTACTTTTATTTTATGGTTGTTTGCAAGATGCGCTGCAAGAATGCTTATATCACTTTGTTCAAACCCCAGCCGGTGCATTCCTGTATCTAATTTTATGTGCACAGGAAAATATTGTATGCCCGATGACTGCAGGTATTTTTCAAGAGAAGATAAAATGGAGAAGGAAAATATTTCAGGTTCAAGATTATATTGCACCAGCGCATTAAAAGTATTTTCTTCAGGATTCATTATCATTATCGGAAGTGTAATGCCTGCTTTTCTAAGTTCCACCCCCTCATCTGCATACGCTACAGCTAAATAATCAACATTATTAAATTGAAGCAGGTTAGCAATTTCATAGCTCCCGCTGCCATAGCTAAAAGCCTTTACCATAGCCATTATTTTAACATGTGGCTTTAATAAACGTTGGTATTGCTTAAGATTATGAGCAATTGAAGTTAGATTGACAGATAAAATTGTTTGATGAATTTTTTGTTCCAGCAATTGGTCTATCTGTTCAAACTCAAAAACCCTTGCTCCTTTTAAAAGAATAGTTTCATCTTTAAAATGCAGCGAATGCCCGCCCGGATGACCGGTTCGGACGGGAAAATATTTTTTAAATTCATCAACAGAAACAAAAAAATGTTTTTCTTTAAGAAAAGAAAATTGCTGTTGCTGCAAATTTATTTGGGGACCAATGGCTATTAATCTTTGTATATTTTTTTGTTTTAGAAGAGAGGCTACATCGGCATACAACTCATGCACTGCTTTTCCGCTTTGCAAAATATCAGAAAGAATAACCGTTTGCTTTGTATGTTGTTTTTGTTGATGTAAAAAGTCAAGTGCAATTTTTAATGAGTTTATATCTGCGCTGTAACTGTCATTGATGATGGAACAATTATTTATTCCCTGTTTTAACTCCAGCCGCATTTCCACAGGGTGTAACTGCAATATGCGTTCAGCGATAACTTTATTTTCAATTTTCATTTGCAATAAAGCACACCAACATGTTATTGCATTTTCTACGGAGGCATCATCCGTAAATTTAATTTTTATTTGAATTTCTTTTTCAGAATATTTTCCTTTTATGATTGATAAATTATTTTCCTTTTCAACCCAAACATTTTCCAATGTAGCAGAATCATTCCTGCTCCAGGTAAATAATTGCAATTGCGTGTTTTCTCTTTTTAGAATATTTACTTCTTCATTCAATTCAGTATCATCAGCACAAAAAATTAAATAAGAAGAATGAGTAAACAATTTAAGTTTCTCTTTTATTTTTTGCTTTTTATCTGCAAAACCCTCACTATGGGCTTCGCCGATATTAGTAAAGATTCCAATGGTTGGAAGGATCATCTTTTCAATATTATCCATTTCACCTTGCTGAGAAATACCGGCTTCAAAAATTGCCATCGCATGCTCTTTGTCTATCTGCAAAACGCTTAATGGCACACCAATCTGTGAGTTATAACTTTTGGGGCTTCGTACAATATTAAAGTCTGCCTGCAGCAACTGATAAAGCCACTCCTTTACAATTGTTTTACCATTGCTGCCGGTAATGCCTGTCACAGGTAACGAAAATAAATGGCGATGATAAATTGCCAATAGTTGCAAAGCATGCAATACATTCTCAACTAAAATAAATGTTGCATCGGGGTATGGAGAAAGATCAAATGCTGCATCATCAATTACAAAACTATGTACTTCTTTTTCATATAAATTTTTAATAAACACTGCCCCTTTTCTATGGCTGGTGTTTACTGCAAAAAAAATTGTGCTTTGTGGAAAAAGAAGCTTGCGGCTGTCTAATAAAAGATGGGCAGGCTGTGCCTGTGAGTTTTGCTGAATAATTTTGCCTTTTGTTATTTCAACAATGTTTTCTATTGTATAATTAATGGCTACATCCAACCTGGTAATTTTTTATATTTATTTATCATCTGCTGCATCTTCAGGAATGTCAACTTTTTTAAAGAAAAGAGAAAAAACTATTGAGCCAACAAGGCAAACAATAATTACACTTAACGATACTAAAATAGAGATATGAATATCGAAATATTCTATCAGCATTTTAACGCCAATAAAAACCAATACAATGGCAATGCCCTGCTGCAGATAATCGAATTTGCTTACAGCGCCTCTTAATAAAAAGAATAAAGACCGCAAGCCCAGCACAGCAAATATGTTTGAAGTGTATATCACCATTTTATTTTGAGTAATGGCAAATACCGCCGGGATAGAATCTAAAGCAAAAACAATATCAGTGGTTGCCAATAAAATAATAACCACAAACAGCATCGTGAAATATCTTTTACCTTTTATCTGCTTCGTAAATTTTCCACCGGCATCTTCATTTGTAATGGGTAAGATTTTCTGGAGGAGCACGTACACTTTGTTTTTAGAGGGATCAAATTCATCATCCTGCTCAACAAAAAACATTTTAATTCCTGTAAAAACAAGAAAGGCACCAAAGAGGTAAAGTATCCAGCCAAAATTTGCTACCAGGGCAATTCCTATGGTAATAAAAATTATCCTGAAAACAATTGCCCCCAGAATCCCTAACAGCAATACACGTCCATAATATTCTTTTTTAATTCCGAAAAAACTAAAGATGAGGATAAATACAAAAATATTATCAATGCTTAAACTCCACTCCATCAGGTAAGCGCTTATGTATTCTATAGCGGTTATTTTACCTTCTGTGAACCATACAAAAATGCCAAAACCCAATGCCAACCCTATCCAGAATAAGGTTTGATAAAAAGCTTTTTTAATGGATATACTTTTTGATCTTTTGCTCAATAATCCTAAATCAAGAATTACAGCAAACAGCAGTATGATACCAAAAACCAAATAAGATAATTCTATAGAATTCATTTAAAAAATATTGTCGCAAAGATAGGCAGTGCCTATTAGCAAGTCAGCCTGCTAAATGCTGTATTTCCTTCTTCTCCAGAATTGATAGATAACACCAAAAACAAAAATCAGTAATACAGGTAATACAATATTTACAATTTGCCACTTAGTGCGTTCTTCCTGTATTTTTTTTGGGTCTAACAATCGAAGTGTATAATCTTTTGATTTGGCTTCTGAAAGTCCTGAGTTATTTATAAGATAATCAAAACAATTCTGTAAAAAATCCTTATTCGCAAACTGGTACTGGTATTGGGTTCCCATGGTATAAGCATTTACTCCCATTGGCAAAGGCTGGTCTTTAGAAACACCATTTAAAACAATATCTCCATCCGAAACAATGATCATTTTATTATCTGTGATTGAAGATGTTTGAAAAGGTGTGCGATATTTTTGCAAACTATCCATAATATTTGCCGGCAAACGATTTGCGTAAAGAGATTTGAATTTTCCCTCCAACAATACGCCTGCTATTACATTCTTCTTTTTAAACTGTTCATCCTGCGGTGCATTCCTGTTTTCCTCTGCGCTTATTAATGCTGGTATGGCAATTGTTCTTGCATTTGACGAAGAGGTTAATAAAATTGTTTTACTTACATCATCAGATTTAACTGTGTCAATTGAATTTACAAACCTGCCTGCAACCAATCCTACATTTTTATTAATAACATGATTGGACTTTGATTCGAACAGCGGAAAATAATTCCAATGCAAAAACTCAAACTGTTTATTTCCGTTTACATCAAATGGCAAAAAATCGCATTGAAGATCTATTAACAAATCAGGATTAATTCTCACACCATATTTAAAAAGCATGTCTTCCAGATTTAAATTTCTGTCGTAAGCAATTACCTGATTTTTTAATTGAAGACTGTCCATCTCTGCATTAAGCCTGTCTAAAAACCAAATTACTTTTCCGCCATGCATTACATATTGATCAATTTTTATTTTTTCATTTTCAGTAAAAGCATGAGTGGGCTTTACGATCATCAATAATTTAAAAGTATCAGGGATTACAGGTTCCTTTGAAATATCTATGGTAAAAAGATTATAATTTTTTTTTAAAACATTCTCAACAAGGTCGTAAACATTTGTACCTGTTGGCTCGCCATTACCGTAAGAATAGGCAACCATTGGTTTATTATTCTGAGTGAGTTGTTCTATTGCATTGGCAAACTTATACTCCATTAAGGCTTCGGCACTGTTTAATTCTTCCGGTGTGATCAACATTTTAATTCCGGGATATAAACTTACCGGAACCACTCTGTCTTTGTAATACACTAAAGCTGCGGGGAAAATATATTGTGTTTGCTCGCCTGCTTTTAACTGCACTTTTAAATTAATTGGCTGTACTCCCAAAGCAACTAAAGTATCAGCGAAGCTTCTGTTACTGCCTTCTATTTGTTCATCCGGTGAAATAAATCTGTATTTAATATTATTGTGGCTGTATTCTTTGAACTCCTGCAATAGTTCATCTGTGGAGGTGGCAAGCTTTTTAAACCCCGAAGGAAATTCGCCTTTTAAAAAAATATCTACCTGAACTACATCATCAAGATGAGTTAATAATTTTTTTACAGGAGATGAAATAGTAAATCTTTTTTCATTGGTAAGATCAATACGCTTATGAAATTGTGCGGCAAGAAAATTTATCAACACCAAAATAATTATGCAGGGTATCCACCATAACCTTACCCCAACCCCTCTCCGGGAGAGAGGGTCCCGTTTATCTTTACTTATTTGTGATACCATTGATAAGAATAAATTATTTTTTATTAATATTTTTTACAGTCATTAATAAAAAGAAAAATATAATGCTGATGAAATAAATAATGTCTCTTGTATCTACAACGCCGCGGCTTATGCTGCGGTAATGAAAATCTATCCCAAGCATTTCAATATAATAATCTGCTTTACCCTGCAACATTGGTAGCTGGCTTATTGCGCTAAATCCAAAATATAAAATGAGGCAGGCAAATGCACTTATTAAAAAAGCGATAACTGCATTGCCGGTAAAACCAGAACAACACAATCCTATAGCAGAAAAAACAGCGGCCAAAAAAAACAAGCCAATGTACGAACCTGTTATTCCACCAGTATCAATGCCACCGCCTGCTGATAACGATTTAATTGTAATAACATAAATTAATGTGGGCAAAAGAGAGAAAACAATTACAGTAAGAATAGCAGAATATTTACCCAGAACTATCTGCCATTTAGTTAATGGACGTGTTTGTAAAATTTCAAAAGTCCCGGTTCTGAATTCATCAGAAAGAGAACGCATAGTAATTGCCGGAATTAAAAAGAGAAGTATCCAGGGCGCCAGCTCAAAAAATTTATCGAGTGTGGCATATCCAAAATCAAAAATGTTACTGTCTTTTAAAACAAATAAAAAAAGACCATTCACCAGTAAGAATAAAACGATGGTAATATATCCTGTGAGGCTGCTGAAAAATTGGTGCAGCTCTTTTTTGGCAATAGAAAACATGCTGCAATTTAGCGCTTAACAATAAATAAAAAACCATTAATAAAGCCTGCCACATGCAGCTTTTATGTAACAGAACTTGTCAATAGTAAAAGGTTATCCTTATCCGTATTAAATTTCCATTGCTTATTACCACAATCAATAATGAATCTTTGAGAAAAAAACGATTGCATGTTTTTAGAAAAGTAATCTCACTGATTTATAAATAAGTTTACCGAAACCTACAGTAAAACAAACCCCTAAAAAAGGGGTTTGTTTTATATGAAGATATGAAGAAGTTGGTTGGTTAATTAACCGGCCACTAATTTATCAATCTCAATTTTTCTTGCCTCGTTTAGTTGTTTTAATCCTGCCTGTACTAGCATAAAGCAAATTGTCCAGGATATTACGCCAAGCAATAAATATTTTACATCACCAAATATCGGAATGCGCACAATTCCAAAATTACTGTTCCAGGTAAAATGCAGTGCTATGCTGGAAATAAATACCCGTAGAAATTTCAGGTCACCAAACATAGCCCAGGAAAATTTTCTATCGCCTTTTACCATCCATAAAGCGCCTGCTGCATTAGCTGTCCATACAACATGCATAAAAGGGGCAAGCATTCCTCTTAAAACTATGCTGTCTACTACGCCATCAAAATTTAATCCATTTCCCCCGGGTATCAGCAACTGTTGAAATGCATACCCGGCACTTTCAAATCCTCCAAAACCTACCCCTACTGCAGCGCCAAACAGCAAACCGTTAAGTATCCATTTATACTGCACAAAGCTGCCCACAATAACTACGGTAAGTAGTATTTTCATAGGTTCTTCACTAAACGGAGCAGCAGCAGCCCCTAATGAATTTTGTAGAAACTCAAGCGGCTTGCCCAATACTAATGTAAAAAATAAGGAACCAAACCCGCCAACAAATACAAGAAACATTACCAGAAAAATAGAAATATTCCTGGGCGCATTCATTTCAAGAAAGAAAATAAGCACTGCTATGGGCATTGCGAATGCGCCTACAAACATAAGTCCCGGAACAATATTAGGGTTTGAAAAAAGCCTGAAACCAGCTATCATTAATCCTATCAGCACAGCAAATACCAACAGCAAACGGGCAAATAACCAGGGCCTTGCCCAGCCTACTTCTATGTCGGTTATTGCAGGTATATTTTTTGAAGTACCGGTAACTAACTGCTGCTCCATTTCAAGAAGGCTGTGTTTTTTAAAAACGTCAGAAAAAACATTTTTAAGCTTAAAATCTTTTAAACCTTCCAACCCCATAACATTACCGAATTGCTGGGTAAAATTCTTAGGGGCTGCCGCTGTGAGTGCAGCTACGCCTGATTCAACGGCTTTGGTTGATCTCCAGATAGAATTTCCAATTCGCAACAAATCATTAGGCATTATATTTCCTATAGATGCTATATTACCATTAAGTTTTATCGGAGCATTACATCCTGATGCGTCAAAATGAATAACACCGTTATTATTGGTAAAAATGATTTCTCCTGTATGATTTTTAAGTTCATGTATTTCCTTACTGTTCTTTCCTCCACAATTATTTATTGCAATGCTTTTGCCATTGTTAAGTTCTATTTTTAAATGGTCATCCTTGCCATCAATACATTCCAGGATAAGTGTGAGTTCTTCTGTAGTGGGCATAATAATTAAGTTTTGGTTGAGAAATTATTCCTCAAATTAAAAATAAAATTCAAAATTAGAATAAATACTTTTCCGGCACTTTACTTTAAAATATGGATTATGCCTGCTTATTGCATCTCATAAAAAATCTTTATTATGAAACGATTAAAAATTACGTTATCATTTGTAATGCTGCTTTTTACTGCAACCGCAATTTCTCAAACTAAAAAACCACCATTACCACCACCCCCGCCACCTGAAATGCAAATTGAGAAACCCAAAGAACCTCAAAAAGTAGTAATCCCGGAATTAAATTATCCTCCCACCCCTCCAAAGCCACCTGTACCACCACCTCCTCCTCCTCCTCCGCCGCCAAAGAAGGATTAATAAAAAAACCCTCCGAAACATCGAAGGGCTTTACTATTTGTGGCTACAAAAATTATTATACAGCAAAGCTTTCACCACAACCACAACTGCGGCTTGCATTGGGATTGCTGAAATAAAACCCTTTACCATTTAATCCATCACTAAAATCCAAAGTAGTATTTACCAGGTATAAAAAACTTTTAAGATCGGTTACCACTTTTATTCCGTTATCATCAAACTCCTGGTCCATTGGTTTTTTTTCATTATCAAAATCCATCTTATAACTTAAACCTGAACAACCACCACCCACAACACTCACACGCAAAAAATAATCGTTGGCAGGAATTTTTGCTTCCTCCATTAACTTAGAAACTTTAAGTTTTGCTTTATCGCTTACGTATATCATAGAAACTGATTTGGAGATTTAAGATGTGTAGATGTGCGAAATAAAATCTGCACATTTGCACATTAATGTACAACGCTCTCTTCAAATTTGATTTGCTCCATACCATTCTTTACACGGTAATCATTAATCGCTGATTTTATTGCATCTTCTGCTAACACTGAACAGTGAATTTTTACAGGAGGAAGATTAAGTTCTTCTACGATATCCATATTGTCAATCGTAAGAGCCTCATCAACGCTTTTACCTTTA
>JANXQO010000113.1 GCA_025353485.1 Chitinophagales bacterium | reverse complement strand
GAGAGGGGTTGGGGGTGAGGCTAAAAAGCTCAGAGTATATACTACAAGACCCGATACCATCTTCGGAGTAGACTTTATGGTGCTTGCACCTGAGCATGAGCTCGTAAAGCAAATAACAACACCTGAACAAAAAGATGAAATTGAAAAATATCTTGAGTATGTAAAAAGCAGGAGTGAAAGAGAACGCATGACTGATGTAAAACAGATCACAGGCGCATTTACGGGAGCTTATGCCATCAATCCTTTTGATGAAAGAGAAATTCCTGTCTGGATATCAGAGTATGTTTTGGCAGGGTATGGCACAGGAGCTATAATGGCTGTGCCTTGCGGCGACCAACGTGATTTTAATTTTGCAAAGCATTTTAATATTCCTATCACAAATATTATTGGTGAACATTACAATGGTGAAGAAGCCAATGCTACAAAAGAGGCAACGCTTACCAACTCTGATTTTTTAAATGGCATGTTAATGAAAAATACCATTGGTGTTGTGATTGATAAACTGGAAGAGCTTGGCATTGGCAAAAGAAAAATAAATTATAAAATGAGGGATGCAGGTTTCAGCCGCCAAAGATATTGGGGAGAGCCATTCCCGATAGTTTATAAAGAAGGAATTGCATATGCGGTTGATGAAAAAGAATTGCCTGTTACATTACCATATGTAGAAAATTATAAACCCGGTCCTGAAGGCGAAGGGCCATTAGCCAACATTACTGAATGGGTGAATCTCCCCTCTCCGAAAGGAGAGGGGTTGGGGGTGAGGCGTGAGACTAATACAATGCCCGGCTATGCCGGTTCTTCGTGGTATTTTTTAAGATATGCTGATCCGCATAATGACAATGAGTTTGCCAGTAAAAACGCAACTGATTATTGGAACCAGGTAGATGTGTATGTCGGCGGTACAGAACATGCAGTTGGTCATTTGCTTTACAGCCGCATGTGGACGAAAGTTTTATTTGATCTTGGATTGATAAGTTTTGATGAGCCTTTTAGAAAGTTGGTGAACCAAGGAATGATACAGGGAGTTTCACAAATTAGTTATGTGAGGAAAGGGGATTTTATTGAAGGAATAAGCCAATCAGGATCAAATACCATTAGCATAAGTGGTATCATGGCGTCTGTGCCTGAGGCTAAATTGCAATTATATTCATCCGAACTAGTAAATGATAATAATAGAGAACATTTTCATCCAATAAATATTCCTATCGATGTTGTTGAATTGAATTTCTCGAATCCCAAGCGAAATGTATTAGATATTAAAACATCATTTACAAAATATCCGAATAGACTAGACGCAATTTTTATTGGAGAAAAAGGATTTAATTATGGTGGAAATTGGTTTATATCGAAAGGCAATGATTGGATTGAGGATAAGTCTAATCAAATCAATCAAACTTTCTATGTCGAAAGCTCTCCTGAAAAAATGTCTAAATCGAAATTTAATGTCATAAATCCAGATGAAATAATCGATAAATACGGCGCTGATACTTTCCGTATGTATGAGATGTTCTTAGGCCCGGTAGAGCAAAGCAAACCATGGGATACCAAAGGCATTGAAGGCGTTCACCGTTTCTTAAAAAAATTATGGCGGCTATTTTATGATGATGTAAAAGGTGCAGTCTGGACGAGCCGGGCTCCCTCTCCTTTGGAGAGGGCGGGGGGTGAGGTCACCGATGCCGAATTAAAAGTGCTGCATAAAACAATAAAAAAAATTGAAGAAGATACTGAACGTTTTTCCTACAACACAGCCGTTAGCGCATTTATGGTTTGTGTAAATGAACTACATGATCTTAAATGTTTCAAAAAAGAAATTTTAGAAAAGCTGTTGGTCTTGTTAACTCCTTATGCGCCGCATGTAAGTGAAGAACTTTGGAACAACTTAGGAAACACAGGAAGTATTTTAGATGCAACCTTCCCGGCATTTGATGGTAAATATTTAATTGAATCTTCAAAGGAATATCCTATTTCCATCAATGGAAAAATGAGAACGACAATTAACATCAATCTGGATGCGACAGAAGACGATGTAAGAAATATTGTTTTGCAAAATGAAGTGATGAAGAAATGGATTGAAGACAAGCCAATAAAAAAACTGATCTACGTAAAAAATAAAATGGTGAATGTTGTGGTGTGATCTATTATAAAACTTCACGCAATAACGCAAAGAAAAAATAAGGCGCAAAGATTATTCTTTGCGCCTTTGCTTTCTTTTTTTCTTTGCGTGAAAAGGATGAGGTTTATTTACTTCTCTTTAATTTCTTTCAGCATTTCTTTTACGGCTGCTTCAATTTGCTGATCTTCTCCATTCAAAACTTTATTATAATCATTTTGAACTTTAATATCAGGTTCCAATTGAAGATTCTCCAATGGCCTGTTTTCTTTTAATCCAATACTTGCTATCATCGGAATTCCAAAAACCATTGTAGGATCAATTTGTGTTTCCCACCAAACTGCAGTGCCGGTGCCAGGGACAGGCATACCAATTAATTTGCCAATACCTTTTGTTTTGTACACGTAAGGGAACATATGAGCATCGCTATAATTTGCTTCGTTCATAACCACGCAGCTAGGCTTCCACCATTTGCCCTGTGGTTCACCACCGCCGCTTGGTGTAAATCCATAAGGCGCATAGGAAATATATTTTTTGCCTGATAAAAAATTAGAAAGGTCTTCATGCAACCAGCCACCGCCATTAAAACGGGTATCAACAATCAGCGCATCCTTGTTTATATTTTTGCCCAATACTTCATCGTACACATTCCTGTAACTCCTGTCGTTCATCGCCTGCACATGTACATAGCCAACCTTGCCGCCGCTTAATTTATCAACCATGTCACGCATTTTATTTGTCCATCTTCTGTACAGTAAAGTATTTTCTTCTGCTGCGGAAATTGGCTTTACCACTTCTTCAAAAGTTGCTGCACCATTAGAAACAGTCAGCAAAACATTCCTGTTTGCTTTCCTGTTTAAAAATTTTGCCCAATCAAAATCGCCTGTAATACTTTCTCCGTCTATCTTTTGGATAGTTTGTCCTGCTTTTATTTTGCTGTTTGCCTTATCCAGAGGGCCACCGCTGATAACTTCCATTATTTTTAATCCATTGCCGCCCACCGTTTCATCATACAACAAACCCAGTGATGCAGTTGCGTCTCCGTTTACAGGTTGTGGTGAATAACGGCCACCGGTATGTGATGCATTTACTTCACCCAGCATTTCACTCAGCAATTCTCTAAAATCATAATTGTTATTTATGTAAGGAAGAAATTTTGCATAGGTTCTTCTATACATATCCCAATCAACACCATGAATTTTGGGATCATAAAATTTCTTTTTGAATTGTCTCCATGCATGGTTGAAAATGTATTCTCTTTCTTCAGCCTCATTTTGCACCATTTCTCCATTGATACTTACAGGGGTTATTTTGCCGGATTCTGTTTCTACTTTTGATATTTTTCCATCTGATAAAACAAACAACGTTTTTCCATCTTTACTCATATCCAATGATGCGTTGTTGGCCCCCAGTTTTGCCAATGTTTTTAATTCATGCGTTCTCGGATCAACAACCCAAAGATCATAGCCCTGCTCAAACTTTGCTGTAAAGAATAATTTTTCTCCTGTTGGTGTCATCCTGTAATCACTCAGGTTTACTGAACTGTTGGTAAGTTTAATTCTTCTTGTATCAACGTCAGTAAGATCCATTTTAAATGGCTCCTTTATTTTGCGGGCTAATGCCGTATCAGTTTTTTTAGTTGTATCAGCTTTGTCTTTATCTTCCTTTTCTTTTATCAATGCATATTCTTCTTTGTTCAGTTTGTATTTATCATACGTTTCTTTATCAAAGAACATTGCATAAACATCAAGCTCTCTTGCGCCCTGGTAAGCCAATGGCCTTTTACCTTCTTTATCAGTTGCCCACAGCAATGCTTTTCCATTCATTGCCCATTGTTGACCAAAATCTCCGAAGCCGGAAGTTGTAATGTCAGTGCCCACATCTGTTCCGTCAGTTTTATAAAGAACTATTTCACTTGATCCATAATTTCCTTTAGAGCTTTGCGCAGCTATCCATTTACTGTCCGGGCTCCAGCTAAAACTTTGATCGCCGTCAGCATAAGAAAAATTTTGTCCTGCGGGAATAATTGTCCGTGATGTTTTTTTATCAAGATCAAAAACTTTTAAAACATTTCTTTCTTCCAGATAAGCTATTTCTTTTCCGTTGGGAGAAACGAGTGGTTGAAATTCTTCTTTGTCTGTTGCAACTACAGGCATTTCATTAATTACTGTTGATGTATAAAAATAAAGCTCCTCTTTTCTTGAAATGGTTGATTTCATTATATCCCAGCCATTACTTCTTTCTGCTGCATAATATAATGTTCTGCCATCAGGACCAAAAGTTACCGTACGTTCCTGGTAAGGTGTGTTTGTAATGCGTTTGGTAATACCGCCGTCTACTGATGTTACAAATACTTCTCCTCTAAACACAAATGCAATTTCTTTTCCGTTTGGTGAAAGTTCAAATTCTGTAGCCCCGCCATTGATGGAAAGAACATGTTCAGTATTGCCCTTATTTTCGGAGGTAATATTAATATTTACTTTTTGAGGAGAGCCACCATCATTCATTGTGTAGATCTCTCCATCGTAAGTAAAGCAAAGTGTATTATTGTTAGACCGGCTTAAGAATCGAACAGGATTGTTTTTGAAATTAGTAAGTTGTTTTTCTCCGCCGGATGACAGAGACGCTTTAAAAACATTTTGCGATCCATTCTCCTCACTTAAATAATAATAAGATTGATCATCTGCGCCAAATACCGGTTCCCTGTCTTCTCCGTTAAATGAGGTAAGTTTTTTATATTCTTTTGATCTTACATCGTATGTCCATATATCTCTTGTAATAGAAGATGTATGATGTTTGCGCCATGGATCTTCAAATCCTTTATTATCCTGGAAAATTATTTTATCTCCATTTTTATTGTAATGGGCATTCTGCATTCCTGCTGCAGTTAACAAAATGCTGCGTCCGCCGCTTACAGGCACGGTAAATAATTTTTGAAATACTCCGTTTACAGGAAATCTTACAGAACTTGAAAGATCATTTCTGCCCGAACCAAAAATTACATGCGTATCGTCGGGAGAAAAATCATAAGGATAATCAGCAACAGAGTTATACGTTAATCTCTTTGCTTCACCGCCTTCTGATGGCATTATATATACATCAAAGTTTCCAAAACGGTCAGATGCAAAAGCTATCCATTTTCCATCGTGGCTCCATACCGGCATATAATCCTGGGCCGTATGCATTGTTAATGGTAATGCCTGTCCGCCGGATGATGCAACTTTATAAAGATCTCCTTTGTAACTAAAAACAATTTGTTTTCCATCAGGAGAAATGGCCGGATATCTTAGCCACAAGGGGTTTGATTGAGCAAGTGAAATGCTCACAAAAAATACCGCCGTTAAAAAGCATGTAAATCTTTTCATATAAAAAATATAGTTGTTTTAAAATGATGAACTTGCAATGTATTAATTAATAAGCTTAAATGAATCAACCGGAAAATATTTTACAGGAGCGGTTAAAAGCACACTCCCATACATTTCATAAGGTGGTGGATTTTAATCCGGCAAAAGAAAAATTGATACATCTTGATTTTGCAAATGATAATGAAGAACTGTTTAAAATTGATGTTACTGATACAGAAAAATTTTCATCTTATATAAATAAAAAATTAGAAAAGGATAAAGCAAAATTTGCGATTGGCGGATATAACGAGCAAAGAGGTTTATATGAAAGAAGTAAAATTTTTGATGCATTAACTTTAGGTGAGGAACCAAGACGTTTGCATCTTGGCATTGATATTTGGGGAGAGGAAGGAACAAAAGTGTATGCACCTCTTGGCGGTCTTGTACATAGCTATGCATATAATAAAAGCTTTGGAGATTATGGCGCAACGCTGATCTTACTTCATCAATTAGATACAGTTACATTTTATACATTGTATGGCCATTTAAGCCTTGATGATATTGCTAAGGCTACAGAATTTCAGTACATCATTCGTGGCCATATAATAGGGCATTTTGGAAAGCCCGAAGAAAACGGTAACTGGCCTCCGCATTTGCATTTTCAAATAATTAAAGATATAAGAACTTATAAAGGAGACTACCCCGGCGTTTGTAAAGTAAGCGAGGCAAATAAATACTTAGGCAACTGCCCCGATCCTGATCTGATACTAAATATGATGCAGTACGCATAAATTTTGTCGTTTGTCGTTTATGTGTAGCCTTAGTTAGATTTAGTTTTGTTGATGGTAATTTGTAATTAGTAACTGAAATAACACATCAAATGCATAACAGGCTAACCAAAGTCTTCCCTAAGGGGGATTTAGAGGGTTTTTATTATTTTTGCATATATTTTTTAAACAATGGAAATTAATCCCGGGCCCCTTCTTAAAACAATAAATTCGCCGGCAGATCTTAAAAAGCTTAAACGTAACCAGCTTCCAAAGTTGTGCGATGAGTTGCGTCAATATATTATTGATGTAGTGAGTGTTTATGGCGGTCACTTTGGTGCAAGCCTTGGCGTTGTTGAATTAACCGTCGCATTGCATTACGTTTTTGATACGCCTTACGATCAATTGGTTTGGGATGTTGGCCACCAGGCATACGGACATAAAATTCTTACAGGCCGCAGGGATAATTTTTCAACCAACAGAAAATATAATGGACTGAGCGGGTTTCCAAAACGTACAGAAAGTGAGTATGATACTTTTGGTGTGGGGCATTCATCTACCTCTATTTCGGCGGCACTTGGTATGGCAATGGCTTCACATTATAAAGGAGAAACAGATCGTCAGCATGTTGCCATAATTGGAGATGGAGCTATGACGGCGGGTTTGGCTTTTGAAGGAATGAATCATGCAGGCATCGAAAATAGTAACCTGCTTATTATTTTAAATGATAACTGCATGAGCATTGATCCTAATGTTGGTGCCTTAAAAGAATATTTAACTGATATAACCACATCGCACACGTATAATAAAATTCGTGATGATTTTTGGAAAGCATTAGGAAAACTTCCTGTAGGAAAAACTTTTTCCCGTAACATGGCATCAAAGTTTGAAGCCAGCTTAAAAGGGATGGTTAGCAAAAGCAGCAATTTATTTGAGGCATTAAAGTTGAGATATTTCGGACCTATTGACGGGCATAACATTACTAAATTGGTTGATACTTTAAAAGATCTTAAAAATATTGATGGCCCGAAATTATTGCACATTAAAACAATTAAAGGCAAAGGATTTGAGCTTGCAGAAAAAGATCAAACCAAATGGCATGCACCTGGTTTGTTTGATAAGATAACAGGAGAGATCTACAAAAAAACATTTGATATTCCCCAGCCTCCAAAATACCAGGATGTTTTTGGGCATACTATAATTGAGCTGGCCGAAAAGAATGATAAAATAATGGCTGTTACACCCGCAATGCCAAGCGGCTCTTCTTTAAAATATATGATGGAAAAAATGCCGCATCGTGCTTTTGATGTAGGCATTTGTGAGCAACACGCCGTTACCCTTAGCGCAGGATTGGCAACACAGGGCATGAAAGTTTTCTGCAATATTTATTCAACATTTATGCAACGGGCATACGACCAGGTAGTGCATGATGTTGCCATACAAAATTTACCCGTTGTGTTTTGTTTAGACAGGGCGGGGCTTGTAGGCGAAGATGGACCCACACATCATGGGGCGTATGACATTGCCTATATGCGTTGTATTCCAAATATGATAGTAAGTGCGCCGATGAATGAAAGTGAACTAAGAGATTTAATGTTTACTGCACAATTAGACAAAATAAAAAATCCTTTTTCTATCCGGTATCCACGTGGCGAAGCAGTAAAAGCAGAATGGAGAACGGAGATGAAGGAAATTGAAATTGGCAAAGGAAGAAAATTAAAAGAGGGAAAAGACATTGCTATTTTATCTTTCGGGCATCCCGGCAATTTTGCTGCTGCAGCAATAAGAGATGTAAATTCCGATAACTATGGGAAGAGTAAAATAAATCCTGCACATTACGATATGCGATTTGCGAAACCTATTGATGAGGAAATGCTTCACGAGGTATTTACTAAGTACAATAAAATAATTACGGTAGAAGACGGAACTGTCGTTGGCGGATTTGGCTCTGCAGTGCTGGAATTTATGGCTGCCCATAATTATAAAGCAGAAGTGAAGATCATGGGAATCCCTGATGAGATAATTGAACATGGCTCACCAAAAGAATTGTACAATGAAATTGGTATTGATGCTAACCATATTGCCGATGCAATAAGAGAAATGATTACACAACCAGTGAGGGTATAAAATGCTTAGCACCTTTCACTAATTCGTTTCAAAGTAAAAGATACATTTTGAATCATCCCACAGCATTCTTATAACAATTTATTTTCTATTGCAAACCTGATAAGCATTGCGGTGTTTTTTACATTAAGTTTTGCAAGTAAATTTTTACGGTGGCTATCTACAGTAAACGGGCTCAGAAATATTTTTTCTGCAATTTGAGGATTAGTATAGCCTTCTGCAATCAATTCCAAAACTTCTTTTTCCCGGGAGGTTAGCAGTGGTAATTTTTCTTTCGAAAATCTTTGATATTCCTTTAAAACCTCTCCTACTTCACCGCTAAAAAAAATATTTCCATTGTAAACTGAATGGATGGCACTAACCAGTTCTTCTTTAGATGAGTTTTTGAGAATATATCCCGAAGCGCCATTCTCCATCATTTTTTTTATATACAAACCCTGGTTAAAAGTACTTAAGCCAAGAATTACAATACCGGGATATTTCTCTTTCATTACGGCGCATAATTCCACACCATCCATACCAGGCATGCTGATGTCCATTAATACCACATCGGCTGTATTATTTACAAAAAAGCCAAGACAGGACTGGGCATTCATTGCATGCCCTGACCACTCAATATCCTTTACATTTTTAAGTAAGGAGTGTATACCCTCAATAACAACAGGATGATCATCCACAATAAAAACACGGATCATAATTATATATTGAATTCGATATTTACCAAAGTTCCTTTGCCTGATGTTGAATGAATATCCAATTGGCCCTTTAAATAATCTACTCTTGATTGTATACTTACAATACCAGCTCCTTTATTATTTTTTAGCAACATAGTATCAAAACCTTTTCCATCGTCTTCTACAATAATATTTAAACGGCCATCTTCTCTTATCAATTGTACTATTGCTTCTTTTGCTGCGGCATGTTTCAGTATATTATTCAACAGTTCCTGAATGATGCGGTACATAATTATTTCTGATGATTTTTCTATCCTGAAATCCATCCCTATAGAATGGTATTTTACTATGAGTAAGCCGGTAGCGTTAAGGGTAGTGCAGTACTCTTTCAATGCTTCGTCCAATCCAAATTTTGTCAGCATTTCGGGCATCATGTTGTGCGCTACTCTTCGCAGCTCCTTAATAGAAGTATCGATCATATCTAATGACCGTTCAAACACAGCCATATTATCCGGGGTTACAATTATATTATCTTTCATATTACTTAGTGAAAATTTTACTCCGGATAATAAACCTCCAAGGCCATCATGAAGATCTTTTGCCAGCCTGCTTCTCTCATCCTCCTGCCCTTTAAGCATTGAATCAACTGCTACAAGTTGTTTGTCTTTTTCAAGTTCGCGAATACGTTGCTGCTGTAATTCATCCTGCTGTTTTGACAATAACTGACGGTTGCGCAGATTGCGATAAATTAAAAAGCCAACTATAATTAAAGTAATTAAAGTACCAATCAAAAAATAATTAAGGGTTAATTTTTGTTTAATGGAAAGTGATTGTGAAAGTTTATCTTTTTGTAACTGAAGTATTTCTTTTTGCTTTTTTTCTGTTTGATATTTTACTTCAGTTTCATTCATCTGCCGTTGCACTTTTTCTTTCTTTATACTATCGCTAATTGTTATAAATTGTTTTTGGTAATGATATGCCTTGTCAATATTCCCGGCTTTTTCCTCAATTTCCACAAGCAACTGCAAAGCCTGAACTTTACCCAATGGTATATTTATCCGGGCTGATTCATTTAAAACATCTACTGCCAGTTCCCTTGCTTTATTTAGGTTGCCAGTGTGCAGATAGCAGTCAGAAAGACCCTCTTCACTGTTTACTATTTGAAAATCATCTTTAATTTTTTGAGCGGCATCATAGGCTTTTTGAAAACTTATTAACGCATTGGCCCATTCCTTTTTGTTTCGGTAAATGCCACCCATAATATAATAGAACCTGATATTAAGGTTTGGTTTATTTAATTTAATTACCGTTGCACGTATTTTTTCAAGATACAGTGACGAAGAATCAAATTGCTGCAGGCTGCTGTAATCATCTGCTACAAAAAGATTTGCTATAATGTATCTATCTATATTTTCATCAGGGTTCAAATAAGATAATCCCATGATATCATATTTTAAAGAATTTTCAAATTGTTCCAGTTCATAATAGTTACTTGATATATCAGCATACAGCGTTGCCATGTATGCATTCTTTCTATTGCCTTTTGTCTCCTCAATACCGGCAACCGCATCCAGGTAATATTTTATAGACTCTTGATAGTTGTAAAGTTTTGCCAGCAAAAGGCCTTTACCAATCAGGCAATCAGTTTTATCAAATTTGTACGTTTCTAATTGCGCCGATGCTGGTTTTGCTGAAGTTATTAATTGATCATATAATACTATGGCAGCATCAAAGCTTATCCTGGAGTCATCATACTTTGCCATATCAAATAATAATTCACCTTTATTCAGAAAATATTTAGCTGTATAATATTTTTCTTTGTAAACTTTTGCAATTGCATATCCTGCTTCAAGATATTTATTGGCCCCCGTAGTATTATAGCCACGTAATTGTTCGGCAAGCTGGTAATTCAACTTAATCTTTATTGTATCTTTTTGTGCAGTTTGCAAAAGATTTTGTAAACTGTCAATTGAGTTTGTTTGGGCTGCTGCAGAAGAGAAGAGGATTGGCAATCCGGCTAAATACAAAAAGAGCATCCTTTTGCAACATGTCATTAAGATTAGATAATTCACTTTCTCCAAAGGTAAACGCAAACCATCAGCTTAAAATACCAGTTTCGGGTGAATTTAACTAAGCCTGAATAATTCACTGTTTCGGGTGAAGTGCAGAATCATATGTTAGTTTACATTTGAATAATTCATACCAAAATTATTGCTATGATTCAAATAAAAAGAATCGTCAACATTGTAAAACTTAGTGCTCTTATTATATATATTCCTGTTACCCTACATGCACAAAAAAAATATACCCACACATCCACGAAAGAAAACATTTTCTGTAATGCCAATTGTACGCAGCTTGATGCTCCTGATCTCAATAATAATCCTGATGCCATAATATTGGTAACGTCTGTACTTGTAAATGGACTTAATACAAATCCACATCCCATCGGGGTTTATTATACTAATAAAAGTTGGACCATTTTTAATTTGGACCAGACTGTATTACCTGTAGGTTCTAAATTTAATGTGCAATACTCTACAAAGCCTGATCGCAACTATTTTAAATATTCAATTACCATCGGGGATATGCGTAAAGACGGCTCTGCATACATTGATCATCCTTCACTTGCGAATAACCCGAACGTCAAATTTCTTTTGTTTCCCAGTTGGATACCCGTAAACGGAGGTGCAGCTAACAGGTATGAAATAAACATACAATACGATGCTGATGCTGGTAAATGGTTTGTTAGCAACATCAATAAAAAACCTTTGTTTCAAAGAATTGCTTATAATATTATCATTTTCAATGAAGAAAATCCCCTTCCTGGTGAGAGAAAAGAAGAGCCATTTGTTTCGAAGCTGGATCCTAAAACTTACAAACGGGCAGATACGATACCCGTTATTTCGAAAATAGTTTTAAAGAATAAAACACCTCTTCCTCCAGCTTACGACTTTAGTAATGTTCAAATTTGTATTGAAAAAACAACTTCCAAAAATTTACCGGCCAAAACTCCTTTTATTCCTTACCCGGTATTACCAAAAATTAAATCGAATGGTGAACTGGAACCGGTATCTACAGTTACGCAGCCACTTAGCGGCGTTACAGCTTTAATGTGGTCTCCGGGTGAGGTAATCACAGTTGGTTTTCTTCCCATATCTATTGAGAAGTTTAAGAGTAAGGTAAGAGAGTATGTAAAAGAATGGGAGACATATGCTAACGTCACTTTTAATTTTATCAACGATGTATCAATGGCAAAAATAAAAGTAGGATTTGAGCATGATAATACCAGTTGGTCATGGGTGGGAAGAGATGTACTTGTAAATCCCAAAGATGAAAAGACGATAAATTTTGGCTGGTTTGATACCAGGACGACCGATGCAGAATTTAGAAGAGTGATATTACATGAATTTGGTCATGCCCTCGGCTTTATTCATGAGCACCAGGCTCCAACTGCAGGTATTCCGTGGGATAAAGAAAAGGTATATGCTTTTTTTGGAGGTTCTCCTAATTTTTGGGATAGCGCCAAAATCGATTTTAATATTTTCGCCAGGTATTCGCAGGCAACTAATAATTCTTCTATTTATGATCCACTTTCTATCATGCATTATTCTTTTCCGAAAGAGCTAACCACTGATGGATCTTCTTTTCCGTTTAATACAAATCTTTCCGCAATAGATAAAACTTTTTCAAGAGAGGTTTATCCTTTTCCGCCTTCCCCGCCAACTGCTACGGGTTTGTTACTTACCGGCGATGATTGTGATGAAATAGAATTTACTGTGGAATATAATGTTGTACATAATACTGAAATAGAGTTTACACTTCAACCCGGGTATGATCATCACAATGCTTTGGTTAATTGGTGGAAAACGATAGGCATACCGCTAAAGAATTTTCCGGCTGTTATGCTTGAATTATATAACACTAAAAAAATACAGGCAAATACAATTGACAAAACAAAGCCGATTACATTTGGCAAGGCAAAAGTTTTGGGAGTGCATACAGGCTTGCCTTTTACCTGGAATGTATTACCGGCCGTTGTAGGCGGGTGCAGGGTAAAACTTGTATGGCGGCGGGATAGTTGTAACTGAGGATAAACAGTTTTATCGGAAATGGTTTTTAAAAATTTAAAGCACAGAATTAATTATATTCTGGAAAAATAATTTAGTATGAAATATATATTCATCATCTTTTTACTTTTAAATTCATTGCAATTTGTTTTTGCACAAGAAGGCTGCAGTGATGATATTATTATGGCTGTAAAAGGTAAATGGACAAAGCATGCGGATGCCAACATGAAAGCTGGGAACCAGGTACAGATAACAAACCGCATTGATAAAATGCAGCAACTATTACAGACTGCTTATCCTGAGCCGAAAGGAATTGAAGCTGCATGGTATCGCTCAATGGGAGGTTATTATTCGTCAGTTGATAAAAGTTCAAGTTCATATGAATTAAATGCAATGTTCTTTACATGGTATTGCAATATTCATGTAAAAAAGTTATTGCTGGGTACTGAAGCTAGTAACAGCTTTGATATATGGGCAAATAAATTTAAGTGGTTTGCGCAGGCAGATAATAATTTTCTTGTAGAATCTAAGCCTGTTTACCTGTTTACAAAAAAACTGGGAGATCTAAATGGATTTCCCCTGTATGCAGGAAACGATAACGGAACTTCAAACACAGGTACTACATTTTCAAAAACAATTCTTATTTGTCGTCCCGGTCAATTACCATACATTCCTGTTAGCCGCAGGCAATACTTACAAGTCTTTGTAAAAAATAAAGAAGACTGGCAAAAAAAGAACGCAGAGAGTTTATTAAAAATGCCGGTACGAAGTGATGCAAAAGAAGAAGTATACAAACAACAGCAAATTGATAGAGTAGTAAACCAGGAACAAAATGAACAAACAAAAGAAAAAGCCAAAGCGAATTTTTTAAGAGGATATACAACAGCCAAACAACGTAAGCAGGATGATATGGCAAGGGCAGAAAAAGCTTATCAGCAGGATATTAAAACTGCTAAAGATTATTTAGCCAATACATCTGATGAAGAATTGACAAAACCTGCTTACATGCAAAACACATCATATACCAGTTCATTTAGAGCGTTTGCTAAAGAGAATGATGGAATGATGATGGTACAGATAAACAACAGTTATTTTAATAATAAACTCCCTGCTGATGTACCGCAATTTTTAGTGTTGTATTGGCACTGGAATACTGAAAAACCATCTATTGATTTTGCCAATCATATTGAAAACAATTTCAGCTTTAAAACATTGCAGGCAATGCTGGATAAATAATTTTTAAGTAACTAATGATTAAAAATAATTTTTTTTTATGCATAAAATAATATTTCATATCGTAAAAATGCTCCTGCTTTTGATTATCAGCAGTAACTGTTTTTCTCAAACTGAAACATTTGACATTATAACTTATTCGCCACCCAAAGACTGGAAGAAAGAATCCAAACAGGGCGTTGTAAATTATATGAATGTAAATTCTACCACGGGTACATTTTGTGTAGTTGCCATGTTTGCAAGCGCCGTTAGCACGGGTGATGCTCAAAAAGATTTTAACCGGGACTGGAAAGAATTGGTGGCAGCGCCGTACAAAGCAGAACCAAATCCAAAAACAGAAACAGAATCTACCGCGGAAGGATGGAAAGTAGTAACCGGTTCCGCTCCGATAAAGCAGGGTGGAATTGATGTTTACATTATGCTAACTGTTGTAAGTGGTTTTGGAAAGTCCGTAAGTATCAGGACTTCACTGAACGATCAATCTTATATAGCCCAGATAGATGAATTATTTAAAACGATGGAGTTTGACAAATCAAAAACATCATCAGTAAATAACAACACTACTACTCCAATGGTGCAATCAAATTCCGGAATAGGAAGTTTTGGCTTAATGATGTACTCGGCCCCGGCGGGATGGAGCGAACAAAAATATCCTGATGGAGTTGTATTTAAGCCATTAGACTTGCCCTCCGGTGAACATCTGGCTATACAAATAATGGCACCACTTAATGCTTCGGGTACTTTGGAACAAGCCCTTGCACAAAGTTTTGCCGAAGCCACCACAATGTATAATGGCACCAGCATGTATCAGTCCGATGGGAAATATAGTAAAAATGCTGTTGGAAAATCTTTTAATGGATGGGAATACTTAAGAGGTAAAGGCGGCATTAACATCGGAAAAGAATGCGGGCTTGAAATGTTTGTACTTAAAGTTAATGATCGTTTTGAAAGGGTGGCTATTTTAGAATCAAGATCATACTGTAATGGTTCAGGATTACATTATGCATCTGACAGAAGAAATTTTAGAAATTGCATTGAGCATTTATTATTCTCTTTACATTTTACTGATTTTGATGGCGAGGTTTTATCGCCGGGTTCAGTAAAGGGTGCCGGGGTGGTGGGAGTGTGGCAGGGTACTATGCAGTCAACAAGTGCATCAGGTGTACGTTTAGAAGTTTTTTCACCAATTTTTTTATCCAATGGACAGGTATATTTGGGAAACAAATTTCCTCTTGAAGGTTTGGATGGAATAAATACACGGCTACCGGCGCAACTAAATAACCGGGATTGGGGAACCTATACTTTTAGTAATGGAAAAGGAACTGTGAATATGCCCTATGCGGCAATTCCATTTCGGTTGCAGGGCAAGGAACTAATCTTCACAAAAAATCAAACAGACTGGCCATTTTATCAATTGCCTTCCGTAGATGGAGCCACCTTTAATGGAACTTATAATCTGAGTGCTGTGAATGGAAAAACCCCTTCTATTACTTTTACATCTGGTGGAAAATTTACTGACAATGGCGCATTAAAAGAATTGTATCATGAATATATTGATTGTTTAAACCCGGCGGCTACTCAGGGCTCCGGCAATTATGCAGTACAGGATTATTCAATTGTATTTAATTACACGGATGGCAGAAAAATAGTACTTGCTTTTCTGGGAGCAGAGTATGATAAAAGTAATCCTTCACCACCTACTTTGCGAATGAGTTTCCATGAATACCCTATGACCAGGCAATAAACACAATTAAATAATTATGAAAAGATCCAGTTGCTTTTGGGGAAGATTGATTTATTAGAGTAACAAGGTTAAGCACTTTATACAAAAGAATTGTACAATTAATAAATCAAGGTTAAAGCAAAAGCTTTTTATTTAGCACAGAAGTTTATACTCCTTTATTATTTTTATCTTAGCCGCTTAATTTCACATCAATGCCTGATGAAAGCGGAATGTTTCTTAAAAATCTTTGGTACGTTGCTTTTTTCGGCGCAGAGCTTAAGAAACAAAAGTTATTATCAAAAGAAATATTGGGCGAAAGAATTGTTTTTGGTAAAGATGAAGAAGGGAACCCCTTTGCCTTAAAAGATAATTGTCCGCACAGGGGTGTGCCATTATCGTATGGATGGTTTGATGGAAAATGTATTCAATGCTGCTATCACGGATGGAAGTTTGATATTCAGGGAACATGTACTGAAATTCCTGCCCTGGCACCTGAAAATAATATCAATGTAAATAAAATAAAAGTTGGGAGTTATCCCTGCAAAGAAGTAAATGGCATCATCTGGGTTTACATCCCTGATAGAAAATTAAGTGAGAACACGCCGATAAATAAATTACCCGACCTTCTTCTTGACGTTAATAAAAAATTTAAGCATGTAGAAAAAGTTGTGCTACCTACTAATATTGATCATTCAGTAATCGGTTTGATTGATCCGGCGCATGTTACTTTCGTTCACCAGTCGTGGTTTTGGCGCTCAAAAAAATCGTTGAGAATAAAAGAAAAATTTTTTGAACCATCTCCGATGGGTTTTAAAATGATCAGGCATGCACCTTCCACAAATTCCAAAGGTTACAAAGTTTTAAAAGGAGGAAAATCAACAGAGATAGATTTTCAAATTCCGGGAGTAAGAATAGAGCACATTAAAATGGGAGAGAAGAATGAAGTTATTTCCATCACCACACTTACACCGCTAAACGAAAACGAAACTGAATTGAATCACTTTTTTTATACCACACTTACTGTTGCCAAAGTGCTTTGGCTACCCTTAAAAAAATTAGGTAAAACATTTATAGGGCAGGATGTAGGCATATTTAATAAATTAAAAGAAGGATTGGAAACTAACCCCAAACTTATGCTGGTAGGCGATCCTGATACACAGGCCCGCTGGTATTATGATCTAAAAAAACAATGGAATAAAGCGCAGGAAGAGAATGTTCCGTTTATAAATACTTTGCAAACAGAAAAACTTAAATGGGTTACTTAATCGTTTTATTTAGGACTTATCCATCTTGCAATATTTCTTAAATTTTTCAGAAATAAAATCTACAAACTCAGGCATTAGTCAGACGGTTGATCTCAGGCAATTAGTTTCATCTTCGCCATCATAAACAATAATCAATAACACACCATGTTATTGCTTATATTTATCAACTGCTACCAAAAACACTGATACCGCTTTTCTTTACCGCCATCTCTTTTATTATTGGAAGGCCGCTTTATTCACAAACCATCATTCCGCGTTTTGAAGCTTTAACGGTAAACGATGGCTTAGCTCACAGTTCAGTTTACAGCATAACACAGGATAAAAAAGGGTTTATGTGGTTTGGCACGCCTGATGGCTTGTGCAGGTATGATGGCAGCGAACTGAGAACATTTAAATATCATCCCAAAAACAGTAATGATACAGTAAATAATTTTGTAAGAGGTAAGATACTGGAAGATAAAAATGGTAATATTTGGTACAGTAATGAAATAGCTATTTATAAATGGGACAGGTTAAAAGAGCAAATAGTAAAAACCTATGAGTTTACAAATGTTTTAAATAATGGTGATTACCATGCCATGACGTTAGACAGCACCGGAGCTTTATGGCTGTTTAATATTTTTAAAGGCATATTTGAATATGATATTTATTCAGGCGTATTAAAACAATATCCCTTTCCACAAAAAACGGATGCAGCAAATATTTTATCCAGCTACAATACAACAGATAATGCAGGAAATATTTGGTTAAGGGTGATTTCAAAAAATGAGCCGTATGTAATTTTTAATAAAACCTCACATCACTATACATCTCAATTTCAAAAAGATCCTCCACATGCTGTTTTTTTTAAAAACAAAAAACAAATAGACGCTTATGATGACAGGTTGGTGTACAACGATCTTACAAATAATACATCCTACACAGCTGAAAAAATTATTGATGGCAAAAAAATTTCCTTCCACTCCTTTGATGGTGTAAAAGATAATTATGGAAGATTGTGGATGACGGCAAGAGGTAATGGCTTGTTTTATTACGATGAAAAAAAAAATTTATTTCACGGATACCATCACGATAATTCTAAAATAAAATCATTGCCCTTTGATCTTACAACATGTCTTTATATTGACAGGAGCGATAACTTGTGGATAGGTATTGATGGTGGTGAACCGGTGGGATTAAAATATTCCAGCTTTACATAGATATCTGCGCAATGCTCAGGAACTATTTTAGATAGTTTTACCAGGGGAGTGTTTCCTATAGTTTGCAAAATATTGCTGTTAGATGATTGCGTCATTCTTTATTTTTTATTATCCGGGGATATATTTACCGGATGCATAAAGTTATATTTATAAATTCTGGTTGCAATTATTCACAATCTATGGCCGGTTTAATTACAGATCAGGCCGAAATGGATTACTGCTAAATCATTTAAATAAGTGCATCGTGATTTATATACCTGGTTGGGCAGCATAATAAATTAGTATTCTGATTTTTATTAAAAGTAATAATTGCATAACCTCTTTTGCAGGTGATTAGCCCCATATTTACATCTTCACATTAATTTTTTTCCTGTTCAGCAGAGAACGTTTGGTGCAGAACTTATTATTTCATCTATTTAAAGACCAGAATTAAATTAATGAGAAAAAAAATCAATTCTATATTTAAAATTTTTGCCTGCATCTTACTCTGCATGTGTAATACTTGTTTTGCACAATCCCCAAGAGCCTCACTTAAATCAGTTAACAGCTTAAAACAAATCTTTAATTCAGGAGGAGAATTCATCAAAAATATTGGACAATATGGCGACACTATGGCCAGCTATGGCCACATGGGCAAAATTTTATTTGGGTACGAAGGTTTGGATATGCCTATATTATTTACACCCAAAGGATTAATTCACCTGCAAAGAAAAATTGAAAAAATTTCTCACAGTGAAGAAGAAAGATTGGAAAAACAAGGTGTGACCGAAGAAGAAATTGAACAAAAAAAAATTATTACCGACAGAGTGGTAACGATGGAATGGATGGGTGCCAATTCAAATGTTGAAATTATTTCTGAGGAAAAAACTTCTGACTATCACACTTACGGAACGCTGCAGCCAAAAGCTTTTAGTTATAAAAAAATTACGTACAAAAACATTTACCCGGGCATTGATATCGTTTACAATTTTACCAACAATTCAAAACCCGGCTTTGAATACAGTCTTGTTGCAAAACCCGGTGCAAATTTGCGTGTGGTGAAAATGAAATATGCAGGGGATGTAAAAAAAATTACAACAGATAGTAAAGGCAACCTTGTAATTAATTCTGATATCAATGGCATCAACGAAAGCATTCCTGTTGGTTATTATGGCGAAAGAATTTTGAATAAAACTTTCAGCGATGTAAAAACATCTTACCATGTTATTGGCAATGAGATCAGTTTCAATTTTACAGATGGCTATGATAAAACAAAAACAATTATTGTTGATCCATTTGTAACGGCCACGGCAAATTTAACCGGGCTGAATGCAGGCAAAGCAAAAGATGTTGACTACGATTATGCAGGGAATATTTATGTAACAGGCGGAGGAGATGGCACTACGCATAAACTCGCCAAATATAATGCATCCGGGGTTTTGCAGTGGACCTTCAATGGAACACTCACTATTCCTTCCTGGCAATTTGGAACTTACTGGGGTGGATGGATGGTGGAGAAACCAACAGGCAATATTTATTTGGGACAAGGTTTTAATCCGGCTACAGGTTTCCAGGTAATAAGAGTTAGCACCACCGGTTTGTACGATAATTATATTACCACTGCCAACCCAAATTTTAGAGAAGCATGGAAGATGCTGTGGAGTTGTAACAACGGATCGCCGCAAATATTGGTGGCCGGTGGTGGCACCAATTCCAACATCAACTTTGGTGTATTTACACCGCCATCTGCAACAATCGGTTCTTTAAATGTTACCGGCATTCCTTACACCGGTGCTAATGGCTGGGCACAGGATATTGTTGATTTTATTATTGATCCCTCCAACAATGATATGTACACTATTTATGGTTCATTGTTTGGGCATCCTTCTCTTACCAATAAAATTTATAAAAACACACAACCTTACAGTGGCGGTTCTGTTGCATGGAATGTTCCTTCAGGTTTTATTTCTGTGCAGGAAATTGCCAACCGTCCGTATTTATTGGGAGCACAAATTGATAACTCGGCTAATATTTTTGCTATCAATGCATCATATCTTTTTTATTGGGATGGAAAAAATTTAAAAGCTTTTGATAAGGCAACCGGCAACGGTGTGGGTACACCATTTATAACCGCAAACGCAAAGCTTATGCAGGGTGGCATTATTGCTGATGCCTGTAATAATATTTTTGTGGGAGAAGGAAATGGTGAAATAAAAGTTTATAAATTTAATGGGTCTGTTTTTGATGATGCGGCTGCACCGGATATTACTATTCCCGGATTTAATGGCAAGGCTGTTTATGATCTGGCGTATGATGAAGCAAAAAAATTATTGTATGCAAGCGGCGATGGTTTTGTTGCATCATTTGATGTTTCGGCTTATTGCCCTTCCTCACAATACACATTGAGTGTGGTGCCTGATTGTGCCACGGCCAGTGTAACGGTTACGGTTAGCCCGGCACCACCGTTGGGATCAAACATCACTTATGTACTCTCTGCCGGAGGCATACAAATAGCAACAAATACAACAGGGATTTTTACAGGATTAAATCCAAATATTACTTACACTGTTGTTGCTACCATCAATCTTAGCTGCAGCGGAACACAGGCTGCTACAACATTTGTTCTTCCCGGGCCAACTATCACCGTTAGTCAAACCAATACAACCTGTGGTGCAAATTCCACAAGCATTACAGCGGCCGGTTCCGTTACTGCAGGGCCTTACACGTACAGCATTGATGGAATAACTTTTCAACCAGGCGGAACATTTACAGGACTGGTTGCCGGAGTTTATACAATAACTGTGAAAGATGCAGGCAGATGTAAAAACACAACGGTTGTAGCCATATTAAATTCTAACGGGCCCTTATTAACTTTTACAAATACAAATGCAGATTGCGGAAATAATAATGGAACCATCACTGCTTCTGCAAACGGAGGCACCATACCTTATCAATACAGTATTAACGGAACAACTTATCAAACCAATAATTTTTTTACAGGATTAGTTGGCGGTACTTACACGCTTACAGTTAAAGATGCAACCGGATGTGCTAATGCAACACCTGTTACTATCACAAGTTCGCCCGGTCCTTTAATTACTGCAATTCCTGCTGCTGCCACATGTGGTGGCAATAACGGCACCATCACTGCATTTGGAAGTGGTGGCACAGGGGCTTTACAATACAGCATCAATGCAAATAATTTCCAGGTGAGTAATGTGTTTACAAATCTTACTCCCGGTACTTATACTGTAACAGTAAAGGATGCCAACGGTTGTATAAAAACTATAACAGTTATCATTGCTAATTTTCCTGCTCCAACACTCACTGCTACCTCAACACCTGCTGCATGCAGTAATGTAAACGGAACAATTACTGCAACAACAAGTGGTGGTATTGCCCCTTTGCAGTATAGCATTAATGGAACATTTTTTCAACCGGGAAATATTTTTACAGGGTTAGGAGCAGGAGCTTATACTATAACTGTTAAAGATGCTACCGGATGCACCAACATCACAACAGTAACAGTAAACAGCACAGGGGGGCCAACACTTACAGCTACTTCAACATCATCTCCGTGTAATACAAATAACGGAAGTATAACGGCCGTGGCA
The DNA here is from genome assembly GCA_025353485.1 of Chitinophagales bacterium. Classification (GTDB taxonomy): domain Bacteria; phylum Bacteroidota; class Bacteroidia; order Chitinophagales; family Chitinophagaceae; genus Ginsengibacter. Next base: position 3,944 of record JANXQO010000113.1, on the reverse strand, counting down.
AGCGGCGGTGTTCCCGGGTATTTATACAGCATCAATGGTTTTACTTTTCAGGCAGGTACTATTTTTAACGGTATAGCGGCAGGTAATTATGTGGTATATGTAAAAGATGCAAACGGATGTATTGGAACATTTAGCGTGGTAGTTAATAATACAGCAGGGCCGTTGATTACTGCAGCAACTACACCAACTTCGTGCAATATTAATGACGGAACAATTACCGCAACAGGTTCTGCAGGCACTGCACCTTATCAATATTCAATTGATGGAACAACTTACCAGGGAAATTTTTTTAACGGCCTCGGGGCCGGAGTTTATACAGTGTATGTAAAAGATGCAAACGGATGTATTAAAACTGCAAAAGTTACCCTTGTTAATTCATCAGGCCTAACCCTTGCCGTTAGTTCCATCACTTCTTCGTGCAATACAATTAATGGAAGTATAACAGCAACCGGTAATGGTGGGGTAGCACCATTGCAATACAGCATTAACGGAACTGTTTACCAAAGCAGTAATTTTTTTACCGGGCTTACCGCAGGAAATTTTACAGTGTATGTAAAAGATGCCAATGGATGTATTGTAACCAAACAAATTACAATTGCTTCCGTTACCGGACCATCCATCAGTGTGGCAATACCCCTTAACGCAACATGTGGCGGAGCAAATGCAGTTGTAATTGCAACTGGCAGCGGCGGTTTGGCGCCACTAACTTATTCAATAGATGGGGGTGCATTTCAGGGGTCAGGCACTTTTATAAATGTTGCCGCTGCAGGCCATACTGTTACAACAAAAGATGCAACTGGTTGTACTGCCTCACAGTCTATTACTATTGCCACAAGTGGCGCAGGTTCCGGTATCTCAACCTTTACTGTACGAACAAAATTTTTTCCATGCAATGGTGACGCAACCGGCAAAATAACCAATCCCCGTGTGAATGGTGCAACTTGTAACACTTGCACATTCAGCCTTGACGCCGGAGCTTTTATACCCAATGCTACTCAACTTTTTATAGGCGTGAGCCCGGGACTGCATACCGTGACGGCAAGAGATGCGGTAGGTTGTACAAAAACAATTTTTGCTACTATAAGTACCTCTGCAAATGCCACAGCAACGTACACTGTAACACCAACAGCCTGTAACACAACCAATGGAACAATAACTTTAACAGGTGTTGGAGCAAACACACCTTTCCATGCCAGCATCACAGGCATCGGCGGTCCGTGGATTACGTTTGATCCAACTTTTACATTTACAGGTTTAGCACCGGGAACTTATACCATAACAATGGCGGATGATGGAAGTTTTGATCCAGGCCCACCGATTGTTCCCGGTGGTTGTATAACAACTATACAAGTGATTGTTCCATCCATTGGCGGACCATCAGTTTCTACCACGCAAAATAATGGAAACTGTTCTTCCAATACCGGAAGCATTACTGCTACCGGAAGTCTTGGTGCGGCTCCTTACACTTATAGTATAAATGGCGGCGCATATTCCACAATCAATGTTTTTAATAATCTTGCCCCCGGAGTTTATACATTGAGTGTAAAAGATGCATCAGGATGTACAAATGGAACAACAGTTACATTACTCAGTAGTTCCGTACCATCCGTTACTGCGGTGATACAATCAACATCCTGTAATGCAAATAATGGAAGTATAACCGCAACTGGAAGCGGTGGTGCAGCGCCCTATCAATACAGTATTAACGGCACAACTTTTCAGAGCAGCAATATTTTTACAGGATTAGCCGCAGGCAATTATACTTTTTATGTTAGTGATGCAAATAATTGTTATGGTACATTACCTGTAACAATAAATAATATACCACTTCCGAAAGTAACAGCCTTTACTATTGCAGCCACTTGCAATAATAATGACGGAAGTATTGTGGCAACAGGTTCGTTGGGCATTGCGCCTTATGTTTTTAGTATTGACGGAACAGTATATCAAAGTAGTTCAACATTCAATAATCTGGCTGCAGGTTTTTATACAGTGTATATAAAAGATGACAGGGGATGTATAAACACAACCGGTATTTCAGTTTCCAATATTGGTGCACCTGCATTTACAAATACTACAACATCTACTACCTGCGGAAATGCAAACGGCACCATAACAATAAATGCAAACGGCGGCACGGCACCCTATAATTATAGCAATGATGGAATAACATTTCAGCCGGGAAATATTTTTACAGGATTGTTGCCAGGCAGTTATAATATGGTTGTGAAAGATGCAAACGGATGTGTGGTAAGCAAATCAATTTTAGTAGCAAACACTTATGGGCCACAGGTATTAACAGCAGTAATTATAAATGCAGCCTGCGGATTAAGTAACGGAACCATTACTGCCACTGCATCCGGTGGCACTGCACCTTTGCAGTATTCTATTGATGGAACAATTTACCAGGCAGGTACAATATTTAATACTGTAGCAGCAGCCAGTTATACTTTGTATGTAAAAGATGCAAACGGATGTGTAAAAATATTGCCTGTTACAATTTTAAATTTACCGGCACCGGTAATAACCGCAAGCTCATCACCCGCAAGCTGTAGTTTTAATGATGGAACAATTACTGCTATTGCAACAGGGGGAACATTACCTCTTACATTTAGTAAAGATGGAATTACTTTTCAGGCAAGCAATATTTTTACAGGATTAGCCGCCGGGCCATATACGATTACTGTAAAAGATGCAAGAGGTTGTACAAATCAATTTAATGTAATTGTTACCATCGCAGGAACGTCTGTTATACCAACATTTAATTCCATTGCTCCAATTTGTTCCGGAGCAGCTTTATCAGTATTGCCAACAACATCAATCAATGGAATTAGCGGCACATGGTCTCCGGCATTGAATAATACTGCAACAACAATTTATACTTTCACGCCAACTGCAGGGCAGTGTGCAACAACAACTACATTAACCATTACTGTAAATTCCGGCACCATACCAACCTTTACCCCTGTTGTATCAATTTGTTCAGGTACTGTTTTATCAGCATTGCCAACAACATCGCTTAATGGAATTACCGGCACATGGTCTCCGGCATTGAATAATACTGCAACAACAATTTATACTTTCACGCCTAATGGTGGTCAGTGTGCAACTATAACCACACTAACACTAACAATTAATGGATTACCACTTGCTCCTACAATAAATATTACCCAACCAACATGTGCAATAACAGCGGGTACAATATTTATCACATCTGTAACTTCAGCATTAACCTTTAGTCTCGATGGCGCTGCATACGCTCCATATCCAACAGGCGGTTACACTTCAGTAGTTCCGGGCCCTCATACGCTATCGGCACAAAATGCCGGTAGTTGTATATCTGCTGTTATAAATATTTCAATGAATGTTGTGCCACTTCCACCGAATGCTATTTTTACAATTGTTACTGATGCATCATGCGGAACAAATAATGGAAGTCTGACACTGGGGGCAGTTACAGGAGGTACTTCGCCTTATGCCTACTCAGTAAATGGCAGCGCTTTTACTACAACATTGATTCACACAAATCTTGCATCGGGGATACATAATATAATAGTGAAGGATGCAAACGGTTGTACCTTTTCTACTACTGCTACAATAAATAATTCAAACGGAGCAACTGTTACAGCAGCATCAACCAATGCAAACTGCGGAGTAACCAATGGAACTATTACTGCAATAGGAACCGGTGGTGCAACACCTTATCAATATTCAATCAATGGAACTACTTTTCAAAGTAGTAATGTATTTACCAATCTTGCTGCAAACACTTACAGTGTTACAATTAAAGATGCAAACAATTGCAGCAATACAACTTCGGTTGTCGTAAATAATTCAAACGGAGCAACTGTAACAGCAACAATAACCAGTGCCAACTGCGGTGCAACAAATGGAACTGTTACTGCAACAGGAACCGGTGGTGCAACACCTTATCAGTATTCAAT
>JANXQO010000107.1 GCA_025353485.1 Chitinophagales bacterium | reverse complement strand
CTAATTCATTGAAGAAATAAATAATTAAAGAAATGGCTCGTCCGGTTCAATATAACATTCTGGAAAAGCAGATGGAATCTCCGATAGGTACTGTAGTGGCGCCTGAAGGTTTTACAGGAGAAGGTTTTTTTGCTTCCAAACTCAGTGATGTTGTGGGTCTTGCAAGAAAAAATTCCATCTGGCCTTTGCCTTTCGCAACCAGCTGCTGTGGCATCGAATTCATGGCATTAATGGGTTCCCATTATGATCTTGCCAGGTTCGGTTCGGAAAGAGTGAGCTTTTCTCCACGACAATGCGACCTTTTGATGGTGATGGGAACCATAGCAAAAAAAATGGCGCCAATTGTAAAACAGGTATACCTGCAAATGGCAGAGCCACGCTGGGTTTTAGCTATGGGCGCATGTGCATGCAGCGGAGGAATATTTGATAGCTATTCAGTGTTGCAGGGCATTGATCAGATAATTCCTGTAGATGTTTATGTACCCGGTTGCCCGCCAAGACCGGAAGCAGTACTGGATGGATTTATGAAGGTGCAGGAACTGGTAGGTAAGGAAAGTATAAGAAGAAGAAATTCGGAGCAGTATAAACAATTACTTGAAAGTTACGGAATACAATAAGCCCCTATCCCCTAAAGAGGTATAAGGAGAAAAGATATTTTTAATATAAATAATCAAAGCCCCTTTAGGGGTTGGGGTATGACCAACGAATTAATCAAACAAAGACTAACGGAAAAATTTGTTGACCAATTAATAGATTGGGAAGAGCCTTATGGCATGCTTACTTTCACTGCTCCAAAAAATTTAAATCTTAAAGTGCTGCAATTTTTGTTTGATGATCCTATATTAAAATTTCAATTTCTTACTGATATTACAGCTGTACATTATCCCGATAATAAAGGCAACGAATTAGCCGTTGTCTATCATCTTCATAATCTTGTAGATAATATCCGCATTCGTTTTAAAGTATTTACTGATATTAATAAGCCAGATGTTTTCAGTGCTACAGCTTTGTATCAATCCGCTAACTGGATGGAAAGAGAAACATTTGATTTTTACGGGGTGAATTTTGTTGGACATCCAAATTTAAAAAGAATATTAAATGTTGATGAAATGGAATATTTTCCCATGAGAAAAGAATTTCCTTTGGAAGACCAAAGCAGGCTTGATAAAGATGATGAAATGTTTGGAAGAGGATAGTCTGAACCATGATTTATGGGATTTTTAGGATTATCTGAATAAGAATAAATAGAGAAAAATTTAAGATTGAAAACAACTGAGCATATTAAATTACCGCACGGCAGTCTTGAAAAGCAGACCACAACACTAAATTTCGGGCCTACTCATCCCGCCACTCATGGCGTGTTTCAAAATATTGTTGAGCTTGATGGCGAACGGGTGATGGATGCCACGCAAACGGTTGGATATATTCACAGGGCCTTTGAAAAGATTGCAGAACGGCGACCTCTTTACCAGATAACAACACTTTTAGACAGAATGAATTATTGCTCTTCTCCTATCAATGATATGGGATGGCATATTACCTGCGAAAAATTATTAAAAATTAAAACGCCAAAGCGGGTTGATTATTTACGGATAATCATCATGGAGCTGGCGCGTATTTCCGATCATCTTATTTGTAATTCTATTGTTGGCGTTGACTCCGGGGCATACACGGGTTTTTTATATGTGATGCAATACCGTGAACATATCTATGAAATTTATGAAGAAGTTTGTGGCAGCAGGTTAACAACAAACATTGGCCGCATTGGTGGCTTCGAAAGAAATTTTACTAACATAGCTTTTGAAAAATTAGAGAAGTTTATTAAAGAATGGCCGGTGGTTTTAAAAGAATTTGAAAACCTTTTTACCCGTAACCGTATTTTCATGGAACGCACAATTGGCGTTGGCCCTATTGCTGCAGACCGGGCATTGAATTATGGTTTTACAGGTCCCAATCTTCGTGCAGCCGGGGTTGATTATGATGTGCGTGTTCATACACCTTACAGCAGTTACGAAGATTTTGATTTTACAATTCCTGTGGGCACAACAGGCGATTGTTACGACAGGTTTTTAGTTCGCAACCAGGAGATGTGGCAGAGTTTGCATCTTATAAAACAGGCGTATCAAAAAGTGCAGGAGTTTAAAGGTGCAGATGCTGAAGTTTTTCATGCTGACATTCCTGAATATTACTTGCCTGATAAAAAAGATGTGTACACAAAAATGGAAGCGCTCATTTATCATTTTAAAATAATAATGGGTGAAACAGATATTCCTCCCGGCGAATTATATTCTGCAGTAGAAGGTGGAAATGGAGAGCTTGGTTTTTATCTGATCAGTGATGGCGGAAGAACGCCGTACCGCCTGCATTTCCGCAGGCCATGTTTTATTTATTACCAGGCATTTACTGAGTTGATAAAAGGAGGAATGTTAAGCGATGCAGTTATTACAATGAGCAGTTTAAATATTATCGCAGGCGAAATGGATGCGTAAATTTTTATGATTAAAAAAAGAAAAATAGCATTGGTTGTAAAAAAGATAAGCTTTGCTGAGGCTGAAGAAGCTGACAATTTATATTGGTCAAAAAAATCTGAAGTGTATCGTTTAAAAGCTTTGATGGATTTACGTGAGATGGTTTTTGGAAACATAAAAGACCAATCGATAAAAAAAGTTGTTTACAAAAGAAGCATACATGAAGAAACTGAAACTTGAATCTGATTTTATTGATTTTGTAAACTTGTGTAATAAATATGAAGTTGAGTATTTAGTTATTGGAGGGTATGCGGTAAGTATACATGGTTATCCACGTTCCACTAAAGATTTGGATATATGTATAAAAATAGCTGAGCAGAATGCATTAAAAATGGTACAGGTTATTAATGATTTTGGATTCGCATCTCTAAAACTAACAAAAGAAGATTTTTTAAAAAGAGATTTTATAACACAGTTAGGGCATGATCCGGTTCGTATAGATATCTTGAATGATCTTGATGGTGTTCCTTTTGAAAAGGCATGGTTAAATAAAAAAATAATTATTTATGAAGACGCACCCATTAATTTTATTGGCTACAATGAGCTATTAAAAGTAAAAGAAAAAGCTGGCCGGCCACAGGATATTGCTGATATAAGTAAATTAAAATCAAGAAAGAAGAAATGACTTTTTCACAGGAAAAATTAAATAAAGTAAACGAGCTGATGTCTCATTATCCGCAGGGCAAACAAAAAAGCGCTTTGTTGCCTGTATTGCATTTGGCACAGCAGGAGTTTGGCGGATGGCTGGATGTTAGCACGATGGATTATGTAGCTTCATTGTTCAACATACAACCGATAGAAGTATATGAAGTAGCTACATTCTATTCAATGTATAATTTAAAACCTGTTGGTAAATATATTTTTGAAGTTTGTCAAACAGGCCCGTGCATGGTTAACGGAAGTGATACTATTATTGAGTACATCAAACAAAAATTAAATATTGCAGTTGGCGAAACAACAAGGGATGGCTTGTTTACTTTAAAAACGGTTGAATGCCTTGGTGCATGTGGTTATGCGCCGATGATGCAATTGGGAAAAACGTATCGCGAACATTTGACCAAAGAAAAAGTAGATGTAATTATTGATGAGTATGTAAAGAATGCAACAGTGAATAATTAAAAATATTTTATGGGAATTACAACTGCCATATTCAAAGTTAGAGAACACCGCAAATCAGAAAAATTTGTTGAAGTAGAATTTCTTATTGATAGTGGTGCAGTATACAGTCTTGTTCCCGGTAAAATATTAGATACGATTGGGATAGAGCCTTACAAAGAAATGAGTTTTGCATTAGCCGATGGAACTACAATTAAAAGAAAAGTAAGTTCTGCTTATTTTGAATACGAAAATGAAGGAGGCCCTGCCCCGGTTATTTATGGAGAAGAAGGCGATACACCTTTGCTGGGGGCTACAACGCTTGAGTCAATTGGGTTAGTCTTAAATCCTTTTTCAAGAACATTACATCCAATGAGAATGCTTTTAGCAAATTTTTTAAATGTAAAATCTTAATTATGACAGTCATTCCATACCTCCACTTTGAAGGAGAGGCCGAAGAAGCTCTTAATTTTTATAAAAAAATTTTCGATGGTGAGATCACTATGACGAGCCGCTATGGTGAAGCGCCAATGCCCGTTGATGAAGATTGGAAAAATAAGCTAATGCATGCAAGGCTTAAGTTTGGTAATAATATGATCTATTTATCTGACGGCCCTAAAGGTTACAAAAGTTCCAAAGATGGTAATATCCAGTTATCAGTTGATGTGCCTGATGAAAATAAAATTGAAGAGATCTTTAGTAAAATGGCTGAAGGCGGGCAGGTAACAATGCCACTGGCAAATCAGTTTTGGGGAGCAAAGTTTGGAATGCTGAAAGATAAATTTGGTGTTAGCTGGATGTTTAATTGTGAATTAAAAAAGCCCGAAGAAGCGCAAACAGCAACCCTTGATATAACAGGTTAAATCATGAAAAAATTTTTATTCATACTGGTAATTGGTTTATCCCCGCTACTTTCTTTTGAGCAGGAAAATTCGCCAAAGCAAACAGAAGTGATGATGAAAATGCTTGCTTTGCGAAATGCGCTTATAAATAAAGATAGCGTTGCATTGGATGACGTTTTGGCAAGTGATGTGAGTTACGGCCACACCAGCGGGCTGATACAAACAAAAGTGCAATTAATACGCTCGGTTGTAAGTAAAGAACAGGATTATAAAAACATAACCCCCTCTGATATGAGCATCAGGATATATGATAATACAGCAGTGGTTACAATGAAGTCATCAGTTATAATGACTTACCAGGGTAAGCCTTTGAATATGGATATGTATATTACTTTGGTTTGGATTAAAAAAAATAAATGGCAACTTGTTGCAAGGCAAAGTGTAAAACAATAAATAATAATATTATAAAAAAGTTATTGGTAAAAGAAGTGAATCCGGGTAAAAAAAATGATTGGCGAAAAGGATATTGAAATGGTTCCTGCTTCGTTTTATCTGTAGCTAATTAATAAAACCTGAATGGATGTTTAAAAGTGAAAAAAAGAAATAAGTATATGCCAAAGATCTATGAATATCTTGGTTTGATATTTTTCTTTTATTCGGATGAGCATTTGCCGATACATGTACATGTATCTTTTGCAGAGTATGAGAGCAAATTAGAATTGGAATTTGAGAATGGTAAATTAAAAGAAATCAGATCAAAGAATGTAAGAGGAAGATTGCCACTATCTTCAAAAGAATTGCAAAAGGCTACAAAGTTTATTAAAAAATACTATGAAGGTATAGTTGAAAAATGGACAACATTTTTTGTAAAAAATAAAAAGGTAAGGTGCGAAATAATAACAACAAAAATAAAGTGAGATGAAACCTATTGCTGTTAAAGAAGGTAAATACATTAATGGTTATAAATTAGAAATTGTTTTTACCAATAACAAAAAAAGGCTTGTTGATTTTCAGGAGTTCTTACAAACGCATAGTCATCCTCAGTATAATAAATATAAAAAAACTGAAAATTTTAAGAGGTTTAAAATTCAAAATGGCAATGTGATTTGGGGAAAAGATTGGGATATGGTTTTTCCCGTGTATGATTTATACCTGGGAAGGATAAACTAATATTTGTTGATATGGCAAGAAAATTATTATTAGAAAAAGCAAACGTTGAAGGCATCCGGGGATATGATGTATACCGCCGTGAAGGTGGATATAAAAGTGTGGAGAAAGCTTTAAAAATGTCTCCCAATGATATTGTTGAAGAAGTAAAGACAAGTGGGCTAAGAGGCCGGGGTGGCGCAGGTTTTCCTACAGGGATGAAGTGGAGTTTTTTGGCAAAGCCGGAAGGTGTTGCAAGATATCTTGTTTGCAATGCTGATGAAAGCGAACCCGGAACTTTTAAAGACCGTTACCTGATGGAATTTCTTCCTCATTTATTAATTGAAGGAATGATCGTTTCATCTTTTGCATTGGGAAGCACTGTTTCTTACATTTATATAAGAGGAGAATATGATTGGGTAACAGATATTTTAGATGTTGCCATTGCAGAAGCAAAACAAAATAATTTTCTCGGAAAAAATATTTTAGGAAGCGGCTTCGATTGTGAAATCTACACACACCGTGGTGCCGGTGCATATATCTGCGGCGAAGAAACTGCATTGCTGGAAAGTCTTGAAGGCAAAAGAGGATTGCCAAGAATTAAACCTCCGTTCCCTGCAGTAAAAGGGTTGTATGGTTGCCCTACTGTTGTAAATAATGTAGAAACACTGGCAGCAGTGGTTCCTATAATAAATGAAGGCGGAGATGCTTATGCAAAAATTGGTGTTGGCAAATCAACAGGAACTAAATTGATGAGTGCATGCGGTAACATTAATAAGCCCGGCGTTTATGAAATTGATATGACCATCTCTGTTGAAGAATTTATCTTCAGTGAGGAATATTGTGGTGGCATTCCCAATGGCAAAAAATTAAAAGCATGCATTCCCGGTGGTTCATCGGTGCCTATCCTTCCTGCTAATTTATTATTGACAACAGCAAAAGGAGGAAAGAGATTGATGAATTATGAAAGCCTTTCTGATGGCGGTTTTGCAACCGGCTCCATGATGGGTAGTGGTGGCTTTGAAGTATTGGATGAAGACCAATGTATTGTTCGGCATACAATGTCGCTGGCAAGATTTTATCATCACGAAAGTTGCGGACAATGTTCTCCCTGCAGGGAAGGAACTGGTTGGATGGAAAAAATATTAAGGAAGATAGAGAACGGAAAAGGAGAATTAAAAGACATTGACCTGTTATGGGATATTCAAAGAAAGATAGAAGGTAATACAATTTGTCCATTAGGGGATGCAGCAGCATGGCCTGTTGCAGCAGCGATAAGACATTTCAGAGATGAGTTTGAATGGCATGTATTACATCCCGAAGAATGTTTAAAAAGAAATTACGGGCTGGCACATTATGCTGATCGGATAGAAAATTCTGTGACAACTTAAAATATACTTTGCGTTCTTTGCGAAACCTTGGCTCACTTTGCGATACTTGTCTTTATGTCAACAGAAAATGAACTGTCAAATGTAATTATTGGTGAAGCAATCTTTGTTCATAAATCATTGGGGCCAGGATTACTAGAATCTGTCTATAAAGAATGTCTTTACTACAGATTAATAAAAAAGGAATTGATTGTAATAAAAGAAAGAGCTATACCATTAATTTTTGAAGAGATAAAAATGGAATGTGGTTATAGAGCGGATTTAATTGTAGAAAATAAAGTTATAATTGAAATTAAATGTGTTGATGTTTTAGCAGATATTCATAAAGCCCAAACCTTAACCTATTTACGTTTGACTAATTTGAAATTAGGGCTATTAATAAATTTTAATGTAGTTCTTCTTAAAGATGGAATAAAAAGAATTGTAAACAATTTATAAGTATCGCAAAGAACACAAAGCATACGCAAAGAACGCTAAGAAAAAAATGGCTGAAGAAATTAAAAATACAGCACCACAAAATTTTAAAGTAACAATTGATAACATTACTATTGATGTTCTTGCAGGTACTACAATTTTAAACGCTGCACGAATGATTGGTGGTGAAGTTGCGCCGCCTGCAATGTGCTACTACACTCACTTAAAAGACAGTGGCGGTAAATGCCGTACCTGTTTGGTAGAAGTTAGCAAAGGTTCTGAAAAAGATCCACGCCCAATGCCTAAGTTGGTTGCATCGTGCAGAACAACCGTGATGGATGGTATGGAAGTAAAGAATATTACCAGCGAAAAAGTATTGGATGCAAGAAAAGGTGTGGTTGAATTTTTACTTATCAATCATCCGCTTGATTGCCCGGTTTGTGACCAGGCCGGCGAATGTGATCTGCAGAATTTAAGTTACGAACATGGCGCTGTTCAAACACGCTATGAATTTGCAAGAAGAACTTTTGAAAGAGAAGATATCGGTCCATACATTCAACTGCACATGACACGCTGCATACTGTGTTATCGCTGCACGTATGTTGCAGATCAAATTACAAATAGCCGGGTTCATGGAATTTTAGACAGGGGCGATCATTCAGAAATATCAACCTACATATCCAAAGCAATTGAAAATGATTTTAGTGGTAACATGATAGATGTTTGTCCTGTAGGAGCATTAACGGATAGAACTTTCCGTTTTAAAAATCGGGTATGGTTTTTAAAACCTATGGATGCTTACCGTGATTGTGATAAGTGTTGCGGCAAAGTAACTATATGGAACCGCGGTGATGAAGTGTACCGTGTTACTGCACGCAAAGATCAATGGGGTGAGGTACAAAAATTAAAAGATGGAAAGCCGGCATGGATATGTAATACCTGCAGGTTTGATAAAAAGCATGTTACTGATTGGACGATAGAGGGCCCTACAAAAATTGATCGTCATTCAGTTATTGCACAAGGGCACTATGCAGGAAATGTTGGAATGGTAAAGCCTCCTGATCCTTTGAATAAAGTATTAGCAGGACGCAGTCCGCATTTGCTTTTAAATATTCATGATCAAAGTGAAGTGAACACACCTGAAGTGCATTTGGGTGAAAATGAAGGTCCGTCAGTGTATGAAACTTTTAATGGTGAGCCTCAGGCACAAGGCCATAATGTAACGGATGTAAAAATCGGAGATGGTACAAACGAAAAAGAAACAGATTCAATAAACCCGAATGTCTGAACCGTGATTTATGGGATTTAAGGATTACAGGATATTGATGAAGAGAAATTTAATGCTGATAGGGGAGATACGAAGTTAAGAAAAGGTCTGTTGTACCATCCCTCTCCAAAAGGAGAGGGAAGAGGGTGAGGCAGCTTAAGAGAAACAAATAGATTCATAATCAATAAGAAGAAAAAGATCGAAGATGATATTAGCAATTGACTGGGCAGTTTTTATAGAAAAATTAGTATTGATAATCGCAGTAGTAAGCGGTTCTTTGGTAATTGCAATGTATTCAACCTATATGGAACGTAAGGTGGCGGCTGTTTTACAGGATAGACGGGGACCAAGCCGTGCAGGTCCGTTTGGTATTTTGCAACCGTTAGCTGACGGATTAAAATTATTTTTTAAAGAAGAGATCATTCCCAATTTTTCATCTAAGTTTTTATTTATTCTTGGTCCATGCCTGGCAATGCTTACCGCCATGATGGTTGGTGCAGTAATTCCATGGGGAAATCATGTACATTTATTTGGCAGGGATATTTCGTTGCAGATCGCTGATGTAAACATTGGAATATTGTATGTGTTTGGTGTGGTGAGCATGGGTGTTTACGGAATAATGATCGGTGGATGGGCAAGCAATAATAAATTTTCTTTGATGGGAGCATTAAGAGCGGCTTCCCAAATTATAAGTTATGAATTGGCCATGGGACTGGCTTTGATAGCATTGCTGATGGTTACGGGAACATTAAGTTTAAAAGAAATGGTTGGCGGACAAATGGATCATTGGTGGAATATTTTTAAACAGCCACTTGGATTTCTGATCTTTTTAATTTGTGCATTTGCTGAATGTAACCGTACACCATTTGATCTTGCAGAAGCAGAGAACGAATTGGTAGGAGGGTATCATACTGAGTATTCATCCATGAAACTTGGCTTTTATTTATTTGCAGAATACATCAACATGTTTTTAAGCAGTGCAGTTATGGTAAGCCTTTTCTTTGGCGGCTACGACATTCCATTTGTAAATGATGTTCATCTTGCAGAAAATATTGGCGCAAACTGGGCAGCAATTTTACAGGGACTTTGTCTGTTTGGTAAAATTGTTTTCTTCCTGTTTTTATTTATGTGGGTACGATGGACGATACCAAGATTCAGGTATGATCAATTGATGAATCTTGGATGGAAAATTTTAATTCCGCTGTCATTATTTAATATGGTAATAACAGGTGGGTTGATATTATTAAAACTAAACCACTGGCATTTTTAAACATTATATATTTGCCGCCAAATGATTTTAACGCAGGAAAATATTAAGAAAGTTGTGCAGGATTATTTTAAAGATAAGCCGGTAAATAAAGTGTATTTATTTGGCAGCTATGCAAGGGGCGATGCAAAAGAAGAAAGTGATGTGGATTTGATTGTTGAAATTGATGATTCAAAAAAAAGGTTAAGTCTTTACGGATTTATAAAATTACAATTAGGTATTCAAAAAGATTTAAATAAAAAAGTAGACTTGATAGAAGCTCATTTGTTTTTTCCAAAAGTAAAATTACATGCGGAGAAGGATAAAAATATTTTGTACCAAAAATGAACGAAGATTTAGAATATTTAGAGTTCTTAATGGATTGTATAACACATTTAGAAACCTATACTAAAAATGTAAGTGAGGATGAGTTTTTGAGAAACGATGAAAAAAAAGATGCTTGCCTTACGAGAATAGTTGTTATTGGAGAATATAGTGCAAAAATTTCTGATGAGCTTAAAAATAAATTTACAGATGTTGAGTGGCAGCTAATGAAATCTACAAGAAATTATTATGTACATGTTTACAGAGGAGTTAACTGGAACAGAGTTTGGGAAACAATACAACAAGATATTCCTCTTTTAAAAATAAAAATAGAAAAAATTTTATCACAAATATAATAATGCAAGCACTAACAAATAAAGTAAAACCTGTATCACGTGAACCAATGACGTGGATGGAAAGAATGTATCTGCCTGCAATTTTAAAAGGTATGGCAATTACTTTCAGTCATATTTTTAAAAAGAAGCCAACCATAAACTATCCTGAAAAGACACGCCCTTTCAGTCCTGTGTTTCGTGGATTACAAATTTTAAATCGTGATGAAGAAGGGAGAGAAAAATGCACGGCCTGCGGATTGTGTGCTGTTGCCTGCCCGGCAGAAGCGATAACAATGGAAGCTGCAGAAAGACAACCCGGTGAAGAACATTTATACAAAGAAGAAAAGTATGCAGCCAAGTACGAGATAAATATGCTGCGCTGTATCTTCTGCGGATTTTGTGAAGAGGCTTGCCCAAAAGATGCTGTGTATTTAAGTGAAACATTTGCACCGTCAAACTTTCAGCGCAAAGGATTTATTTATGGAAAGGATGATCTTTTAATTCCAAATCCAAAAACAAATCCTGAAGAATATAAAAAAGCATTGGGTAGCAGGGCAAAGCATCCGGAAGGACATGGGAATGAACACTGAGATGAATTGTGAGTTCCCAAATTGATTAACAAATAAACGGATAAACAGATAAACGGATGGACGTAACACAAATATTATT
Source organism: Chitinophagales bacterium (assembly GCA_025353485.1). Taxonomy (GTDB): domain Bacteria; phylum Bacteroidota; class Bacteroidia; order Chitinophagales; family Chitinophagaceae; genus Ginsengibacter. The sequence continues at coordinate 20,616 of JANXQO010000107.1, read as the reverse complement.
TTGGTTTTTATCTGCGTTGGCAGTTGTTGCGGCGGTGGGTGTAGTGGTAAGCAAAAGCCCTATCTACAGTGTGCTCTGGCTTATTGTTGTTTTCTTTTCCATATCAGGTCATTATATTTTAATGAATGCACAGTTTCTTGCAATCGTAAACATCATCGTGTATGCCGGGGCTATCATGGTGCTGTTTTTATTTGTGGTCATGATGATAAACCTTAATGCTGATGCTGAACCTGCAAAACATATTTATCTAAAAATTGCAGGCGTTATTGCGGGTATGTGCCTTATGCTGGTGTTTATTGCTGCATTAGGTCACTCGGACGATATAAAAATTTCGCTTGCAAAAGGGAGTGATATCGGATTGATAAAAAATCTTGGCAAAGCATTGTTTAATCAATATGTAATTCCATTTGAAATAAGCAGTGTATTATTTTTAAGCGCAATGGTAGGTGCTATTGTTATTGGTAAAAAAGATGAACCTCAAAATAAACCTATAATATGAAAAAACACATTTTAATTATTGTTATTTCCCTGTTGGGAATTTGCAAACAATCATCTGCACAAATTGATATTAATGATCTTAAGGATCTTGATCTTAAAGATATCATTGGAAAGGTTATGCATGTAGAACATGGCTTTTCTCCAAAATTTTCTTTAGGAAGTTTGCGTATCCCTAAAATTCCAAAGGTTGCAGAAATACTTGGCTTAAAGAAAAGCCCGGATGTAAATAAACTTTTCAATACTTTTCGTACAGGAAGAACAATTTTTCATTTGACATCTTATGCAGGTAGTGCGGTAGCCTTATATGGTGTTATAAAAGCTGCCGGTGATTCCAGCAGCAGGGCTAATTATAAAGGAGCATTGATTGGCGGTTTAACCAGTGCATTAACCGGAGTGCTTGTAAAGCTCTTAACCAAAGGGGCAGCCTACAAAGCGGTTGATATTTTTAATGGCATCGCTGCAAGAAAAATAAAAGATATTTTTTCAATTAAGCCTGCATCAAATAATATAGGTATTGGCTTATACGTAAAATTAGATTGATGGAAATCAAGTGGTATATTTTTTTATCGGTGGCATTATTCTGTATAGGGATCATTGGCGCACTAACACGCCGCAATGCAATTATTGTTTTTATGTGCATTGAGTTAATGCTTAATTCAGTAAATCTTTTGCTGGTCGCATTTTCAAAAATGCATTTAAGCGGCATGGGGGCTGGGTTTCCGCAATATGCAACAGATGCACAGTTGTTTGTTTTTTTTATAATGGTAGTGGCAGCAGCAGAGGTTAGTGTTGGGTTGGCAATAATTGTAATGATGTATAGAAATACGCATTCGATAGATATTAATTTTTTAAACAGGCTGAAGAACTAAAACTAATTCTCCTCAAAAGAGAAGTGGGAATTACTAATCAAAAATTTAAAGTCCCGAAGTTTCGGGATTAAAAAGTATGAGAAATACATTTGATTTAATTTATTTAATTCCACTGTTGCCATTGATTGGTTTTTTAATTAATGGGTTGGCAAGAAATGTTTTATCCAAAACAATGGTAAGCATAATTGGTAGCGGCGTTATCTTTCTTGCTTTTTTATTGAGCGTTGTAGTTTTCATGAGTATCCGTGGAGAAGGTTTTATTCCGCAGGTAATTTCTTATTTTGATTTTATAAATGTTGGAAAAATAAAAGTGTCATTTGCTTTCCAGGTTGACCAGCTTTCTTCTTTGTTCTTACTCATCATAACCGGTGTTGGTTTTCTTATTCATGTGTACTCCACATCTTACATGAAAGAAGAAAACGCTGCCAACTTTGCAAGATATTTTTCTTACCTCAATCTTTTTGTTTTCTCAATGCTGTTGTTGGTGCTGGGTGCTAACTATGTTATCATGTTCATAGGATGGGAAGGTGTAGGATTATGTTCTTATTTACTGATTGGTTATTGGTTTAAAAATACGATCTATAACAATGCTGCAAAGAAGGCATTCATAATGAATCGCATTGGCGACCTTGGGTTTTTATTAGGAATATTCTGGATGATAAATTCTTTAGGGTCTGTTTCTTTTCAGGATCTTTTTAATAATGAAAATGGAATTGTCAATGGCATTTCAACATTGAATACGCATACAATGGTGGGCATTACATTATTGCTTTTTGTTGGTGCAATTGGTAAGAGTGCGCAAATTCCTTTGTACACATGGCTGCCCGATGCAATGGCCGGTCCAACTCCCGTGTCTGCACTGATACATGCTGCCACAATGGTTACTGCAGGCATTTATATGATCGCAAGAAGTAATCTTATGTATACGCTTGCACCAACAACAATGACGGTTGTTGCGATTGTTGGATTGGCAACTGCAATTCTCGGCGCTACCATTGCATTAAAACAAAATGATATTAAAAAAGTTTTGGCGTACTCTACCGTAAGCCAATTGGGTTATATGTTTTTAGGATTAGGTGTTGGAGCATACACCGGCGCTGTGTTTCATGTGATGACACATGCCTTTTTTAAGGCGTTACTTTTCTTAGGTGCAGGTTCTGTTATTCATGCAATGGGTGGCGGGCAGGATATAAGAAAGATGGGAGGATTAAGCAAACACATGCGGATAACTTACATTACTTTTTTTATCGGTTGCATTGCCATAGCAGGTATCCCGCCTTTCTCCGGTTTCTTTTCTAAAGATGAAATTTTATCAGGAGTGTTCGCAAATAATCCTGTGCTGTATGTTATTGGATTAGGCGGCGCATTGCTTACCGCATTTTATATGTTCAGATTATTAGCAATGACCTTCATGGGAAAATTTCGCGGCACAGAAGAGCAGTTGCATCATGTACATGAAAGTCCTTCAGCTATTACCGTTCCACTAATTATTCTTGCGTTCCTTTCTATGGTTGGTGGATTGGTGGGCATCCCTGCATACCTAATGAGTGGTGGTCATAAACTTGGGCAATTTTTAGATCCCATCTTTTTAAATTCAAATGCAATTTTAGCTAAGTATGAAATTGCACACCACACGGAATGGATATTGACTGGTGTCTCAACAATTTTAATTTTAATTGTTTCCCTTTGGGCATGGAAGAAATATAAAAATTATCAACCTGAAACTGCAGAAGAAACCGGGCTTGCAAAAGTGTTACAAAACAAATGGTATGTTGATGAATTGTATGATGCGATAATTGTAAGGCCATTAAGATCATTATCTCTTTTCTTAAATAATGTTGTTGAAAGATCAGGAATAGATGGACTGGTCAACGGTGTGGGCAAGGGAATAAATTATGGAAGCCGTCAGATACGATTGCTGCAAAGCGGGCAGGTAGGCGCTTATATTTTAATGATGGTGATAGGTACGATAGTTTTATTTATTATTCAAATGTTTGCAAAATAATTTTAATATTGGGCACATACATTACATTTCCTGAACTGCTGCTTTGGTTTCCATTGGTAACCGGTTTGATCGCTTTTTTTATCAAAGAACAAAAAAGTGTAAAGGCCTGGGCATTATTTTCTTCTCTTATTACTTTAGGTATTTCTGTTGTTAGTTTATGTTATTCAGATAGCACAAAATATTTTTCTTACAACTATGTTAGTTATGAATGGCTAAAATATATTGGCAGCAATTTTTCTGTAGGTCTTGATGGCATGGGGCATATGCTTACTTTTTTAACGGCGCTATCTTTCCCGATAATTTTTCTGGCTACTTATAAAAATGATTATAAAAATGCCAATGCATTTTTTGGATTGATGTTGCTGAGCCAGGCAGGGTTGATAGGCGTGTTTGTTGCCATTGATGCATTAGTATTTTATTTTTTTTGGGAGCTTGCATTAATACCGGTTTATTTTTTATGCAGCCGCTGGGGCGGAGAAAAAAGAATTCAGGCAACCTGGAAATTTTTTATCTACACATTTGTAAGTTCACTGTTGATGCTGGTTGGGATAATTTATGTGTACCTGCAAACACAGCCGGCTCAATTTTCTGAACACTCATTTTCATTAATAGCATTTTATAATGCAAACATTTCCCCCGGAAATCAGTCATGGTTGTTCTGGTTATTCTTTATTGCGTTTGCAGTTAAGATGCCCGTGTTTCCATTTCATACATGGCAACCCGATACATACGAGCAATCACCGGCGCCTGTAACAATGGTGCTGAGTGGCATCATGGTAAAGATGGGTGTGTTTGCTGTGATACGTTGGGTGCTGCCGATTTTTCCTTCTGCAATTTTAAAATTCGACAATATTGTTATTGGATTATCCATTGCCGGAATGCTGTATGCAAGCTGCATTGCAATGGTGCAAAATGATCTTAAAAGATTGGTTGCTTATTCTTCCATTGCCCACATCGGATTAATGTGCGCCGCAATTTTTACAACCAATACAACAGGCATGAGCGGTGTAATGATACAAATGCTTAATCATGGAATAAATATAATTGCATTGTGGATAGTGGTTGATATAATTGAAAAGCATACAGGCATAAGAAAAATATCAGAGCTTGGCGGACTTGCTGTTCATACGCCACTCCTCGCAATATTTTTTGTGGTGATCGCTTTGGCAAATATTGCTTTACCACTTACCAATGCATTTATTGGTGAGTTTGCAATGTTCACCGGATTGTATGAATACAATGCATGGTACGCTGCGCTTGCAGGCTTAAGTATTATTCTGGCAGCAGTGTATACATTAAATATGGTGCAAAAAGTTTTTTATGGTGAGGATAATATTCTTACAAAAGTTGTATCACTGGTTACGGTTAAACAAAAAATTGTATTAACAGTAATCGTGATATTCATTTTTGTTTTGGGTGTTTATCCAAAGCCTGTATTTGATTTAACGAAAGATACCGTTACAACTATTTTAAGCCATTTGCGTGATCCGTCATCAATGGGGTTTAAATAAATATTTTAATGACAGAATATTTTTTAATAATTAAAAATTAAAGCCCCTTTAGGGGTTGGGGTTTATGAGCGCAATTATTTTATCTGCAATATGGGGGGTGGTTATGATGTTTGGCGGAGTTTTTTTTAAAAAAACTTCTACACCAAAGTATTGGGCAATTGCAGGATTGATAATTATCCTTGCCGCAAATATTCTTGAATTTTCAGGAAGGCCTTTATTTAATATTGATACCAAAGGCATGTTAGGCTTTGAGAATTTCGGATTGCATTTTAATACCATTGCTCTGTTCTGCACTTTGATTTATTTTTTATTAAATGGCAGGGATATTGAAAAAGTAGGTAAGCATGTATCTGAATATTTTGCTTTGATATTTTTTGTTTTATGTGGTGTAGCTGTTGCATCCTCTTATAAATCTTTATTGATGTTGTTTTTGGGAATTGAAATTATGTCTATCCCATTGTACATACTCACCGGCAGCGACAAACTGAATTTAAAAAGCAACGAAGCATCGCTTAAATATTTTTTGATGGGAGCTTTTTCAACAGGCATAATGCTTATGGGTATTACCTTTCTTTATGGGGGTAATACTTTTGGGTCTTTTAATATTGATACGATAAAACTTGGGCTGGGAAGTTTGCCTGTAATGATAGCAATAGGGTTAGTGTTATTGATCGTTGCCATGTCATTTAAAGTTTCTGCAGCACCATTTCATTTTTGGACACCGGATGTTTACGATGGCGCTCCAACTGTTTTCACTTCCTTTATGGCAACCGTTGTAAAAGTTGCCGGGTTTATTGCCTTCATACGGTTGTTTCAAAACGCATTGGGCCTTATGCAGGCGCAATGGCAAATGCTAATTGTAATTATTACTGCGGCAACATTAATAATCGGCAACTTAACGGCGGTGTTTCAGCAAAGTGTAAAACGTATGCTCGCCTATTCAAGCATTGCACAGGCAGGCTTTATGTTGTTGTCATTATTCGCCTTAAATGATACAGCGAAAGAAGGCTTGATATTATATTCAATTGCCTACAGCCTTGCCTCCATCGGCTTGTTTGCCATATTGGTAAGAATGAAGGATTATACAATTGAAGGCTTTAACGGATTAAGCAAAACCCAGCCTGTATTGGCTTTTACAGCAACAATATTTTTATTATCACTTACAGGCATTCCTTTAACAGCAGGCTTTACGGCAAAATTTTATATGCTTGTGGCAGCGCTTAAAAATGGCCATCAATTTTGGCTGGTGATACTTGCCGTAATATGTGCCGCCATAAGCGCTTACTATTATTTTAAAGTTATACAGGCAATGTATTTTAAAGAACCCTCTGCAGATGCCCATCATCAAATGGACGTTCCTTCTTCTTTTAAATGGCTATTAATTTTTACTGCCGCAATTATTATAATTTTAGGTATCATGCCTGGGCTTGTAATAGATTGGCTGTATTATTTAGTTCAATTAGCTTCGTACCACCATCAATTATCAACCATGAACTAAAATGCAAACAACCGATACTCTTTCACTTGCTTTTAAAACGGTAAAAGGTAACAAGCTTCGTACAGGCATTACTGTTGCTATTATAGCTTTTGGTATCATGGCATTAATTGGTATTATCACTGCTATTGAAGCGATGAATCAAAGCCTCACAGAAAGTTTTTCTACTATGGGTGCAAATGCATTCAGCATCCGGTATAAAGACAGGCAAATTCATATTGGTGGACGAAATGACCAGGTAAAAAAAACTACTAAAGGAGCCTTAAAAGAAAAAAATTCCAATACAGGAAAAATAATTACCTACGAAGAAGCAAAGACTTTTAAAGAAAGATTTGCATTTCCGGCACAGGTAAGTATTTCAATAAGAGGCCCGAGAAATATTGTTGTAAACAATGAAAAAATAAAAACCAACCCCAACGTAGTTGTACAGGGAGGTGATGAAAATTATTTACAGCTAAGCGGATATACTTTATCTGCCGGAAGAAATTTTAATAAGCTGGATGTGGAAAGTGGAAGAAGTGTTTGCGTTTTGGGTAACAGTGTTGCAAAAAAAATTTTTGGAGATAATCCGCAAAGAGCTGTTGACAAAATAATAAAAGTTGCCAATATTAAATACAGGATAACAGGCATCTTAAAAGATAAAGGCTCAAGCGCATTTTTAAATGCGGATAATGTTGTGATAACCACCTATAATAATATCAGGAGGCTGTTTACCACTTCAAATGCTTCTTTTAATATTGGGATAATGGTGAATAATATTAAAGATATGGATATAGCAATAGGAGAGGCTACCGGTACTTTCAGGCCAATAAGAAAATTGGATTTTACTGAAGAAAATAATTTTTTTGTAGATAAGAGTGACAGCATTGTACAGGCATTTACAAATAGTTTGGGCAGTATAACAACTGCCGCAGCATTTATTGGATTGATAACTTTAATTGGGGCTGCAATAGGGCTGATGAATATAATGTTAGTGGCGGTAAATGAGCGTACCAGGGAAATAGGATTGATTAAAGCGCTGGGTGGTACAAGAAAAAGCATCCGTGAGCAATTTCTTTTTGAATCAATAATTATCAGTTTGCTGGGAGCCGTTTTTGGAATAATTCTCGGCGTATTGGTTGGCAATCTTTTTGGGATAGTTTTAAAAACAGGATTTGTGGTGCCGTGGGGTTGGGTAATTACCGGGATAGTAGTGTGTTCATTGGTTGGTTTATTTGCAGGTTTATACCCCGCTGTTAAGGCCTCCAGGCTTGACCCCATAGTAGCCTTACGGTATGAATAATACCCGCTGTTTATTTAGATAGCCGGCCATGCTGTGGGTAGTTAATAACTTTTAAAAATTATTTTTTTAGAATATTCTTTTTATGGTATTAATTATTAACTTGTGTGCCACATTAAAAAAAATAAAAACAGTTTTTTGATTTTAAAAATATTTTTCATTAGCATTGTACAATCAATTTTTTTAACGACATACCATTAATTTAATTCACTCAAAAATTTAGCATCATGGCAGAAACAGTAAGATCTACCACATCGGTTCAGGCAAAAAAATCAAGCAACATGATATCATGGCTTGCACCTCTTGTTTGTATAATAGCAGGTTATGCTATTTGGCGTTTTGTAATTGGAGGCGCTTCTAATTTTACCAATCCCGATCCTGCCGGCGGCTTTTGGCCAGCCCACAAAGGCCCAAAAACAAACTTTTCAAAAATGTACGAAGGTGGAATTATTGTGCCAATATTGATAGGTTGTTTCCTGATTGTATTCACATTTGTTATCGAAAGATTATTAACAGTTCTCAAAGCATCAGGTCGTGGATCTATTGCTGATTTTATCCGAAAGGTTCAATACAATCTTGCCAATAAAAATGTTGATGCAGCGCTTGCAGAATGCGACAGGCAAAAAGGTTCAGTGGGTAATGTAATGAAGGCAGGCCTTCGTAAATACAAAGAAATGATAACTTCGGGTGAGCTTAATACGGAACAAAAAGTGTTAGCCATACAAAAAGAAGTGGAAGAGGCAACAGCGCTTGAATTACCAATGCTTGAAAAAAATCTTGTTTTCTTATCAACCATTGCATCCGTTGCTACTTTGCTCGGTTTGTTAGGAACTGTAATTGGTATGATACGTGCATTTAGTAACCTTGGTGAATCAGGTGGAGGAGAAGCAGCAAGAGAATTATCCAAGGGTATTTCTGAAGCTTTGTATAACACAGCGTTAGGTATCGGTACATCTGCTTTTGCCATCATTACTTACAATGTGTTCACAACTAAAATTGACAGCATTACTTATGGTATTGATGAATCAGGTTTTACGTTAACACAAAGTTTTGCTTCTTTATATAAATAATTATTTTAAGTATGGAATTATTTAAATTTTGTATCTAACTAAAATAAAAAATTAAGTAATGGGAAGAGCCAAAATAAAACGGGGTAATACTAATGTAGATATGACTGCAATGTGCGATGTAGCATTTCTGTTGTTATCTTTCTTTATACTAACAACAAAATTTAAACCCGCCGAAGCAGTAGAGGTTTCCCCGCCAAGTTCTGTAGCATCAAAAGCAGCTCCTCAAACTGACGCTTTTATTGTTTCTATAAATAAAGAAGGAAAAATTTTTATTCAAATGAGCGATGAAATGAAAGGGGATGTGATTGATGAATTATCAACTGCAAAAAGCCTTAATTTAACCGCTGAGGACAAAAAATATTTTAAGCAATCTCTCTTTGTAGGTACCCCTTTAAATCAATTAACTCAATTCATAAGGGTTAAACCGGAAGACCTGCATACTGTAAAGTTAACAGGTATTCCTTCCGATACTACAAATAATGAATTACAGGCATGGATAAATGCTGCTGTAAATGCGTATAAAGGCAGAAAGATAAATTTTTTGATAAAAGGTGATAACAATTCTAAATACGCTGCATTCCGGGATGTAATAAATTCCTTTAAAAAGAATGAAGTATTTAAGTACCTGTTAGTAACAAATCCTGAAGGGATACCTCCGGGAAGCGAACTTGAAAAGAAAGCTCTTGCCGGAGAAAAGCAGGAACAATAAGAAATTGTATAATTTTTTTAAAACTTAAATCTTACTACAATGGCAGAAATGGAAGTAAAAAGTGGCGGTGGGCATAAAAAAGGGCCGGGTGTAAAAAAAGGGAAAAAGCTTTCTACCAGGGTTGACCTTACACCAATGTGTGACCTTGGGTTTCTCTTAATTACTTTTTTTATTTTTACCACTACAATGTCTCAGCCCACAGCAATGAACCTTGCTATGCCAAAAGATACTGATAAGCCCGATGAATTAAATAAGGTAAAAGAATCAGGTGCCTTAACTATTATGATGGGCAAAGCTGATGTGATATATTATTATTTTGCTAATGATCCCACAAAGCTCAAAACCACTAATTATAAAGATATCAGAGGGATTATTTTAGACAAAAAGAAAGCCACTCCCGCAGATGATTTTTTTATAACTATAAAGCCTGATAAAGACGCTACTTATAAAAATGCTGTAGATATACTGGATGAAATGGCAATTAATGCTATTAAGAGATATGCAATGGTAGACCCTTCAGCTGATGAATACAAACTCATTCAGTTAACTGAACAGGCTGGGGGTATAAAATAATTTATGGATTATTTCATTTTATGTATCTAATAAAAAAGAATAAAAATGGAAACTAATAAAATTTTAAGCGCTGATATTCTGGATATCCTTTTTGAAGGTAGGAATAAGGAATACGGTGCTTATGACCTACGCAAAACCTACAATAAAAGAATAGGAATGGCTCTTATAATAACTGCAGGTATTGCTTTATTAATATTTGTAGGCACTGTTATTGCAAAAAACATTGAAGACAGCAGTACAAAGCCATTGGAGGTAAAAGACCTTTCATTAGAGCAAGTACAAAAAGAAGAGAAGCCACCGCCGCCGCCACCGCCACCACCAAAATTGCCGCCGCCACCACCCATACAAACTATACAATTTACACCCCCTAAAATTGTAAAAGATGAAGAAGTTGTAAAACCACCCGTGGAAAATGAAAAGATAATAGAAGCGAAAGTGGATGTAAAAACACAGGAAGGTCAAAAAGATGCCGGCATTGTTGCTCCCCCACAGGAAGAAAAATCACAGGTAATTGAAGCACCAAAAGTAGTTGCAGAAGATGAAGACAAAGTATTTACCAAAGTAGAGATCGAAGCATCATTTCCCGGTGGAGACGGAGCATGGACAAGATATGTAACCAAAGCTATCAACGGCAATATTGATGAGCTTACTGAAGCCGGTCAATCAGGTACCTGCAGGGTAAGATTTATTGTATCAAAAGATGGAACTGTAAGTAGTGTAGAAGCTTTAACTATGAAAGGGTCAAAACTTGCAGAGATTGCTGTAAACGCAATTCGCAAAGGTCCGGCCTGGAAACCTGCACAACAAAATGGACGCATGGTAAATGCCTATCGTGAGCAACCTGTAACATTTACTATCCAGGATCAGTAATCAATATTCAAAATAACATTATTCAAACCGTTGCAATTTTTGCAGCGGTTTTTTATACAAATAATTTTAATAATTGCCCGTTAGGGGGTTAAGTATCTTTGTTGCTTATGATGAATAAACTTTCCGGTTGGGATGATACAATTGTTGCTTTGGCAACACCACCTGGTGTTGGCGCAATAGGCGTAATACGGTTAACTGGCAGCAATGCAATTGGTATTGCCAATAAATTATTTCCTTCCAAAAATATTGCAATGGAATCTTCTCATACTTTACATGTAGGTTACTTAAAAGATGAAAATGAAATTCTTGATGAGGTTGTTATCTCCCTTTTTAAAAATCCAACATCATATACAGGAGAAGATGTGGTGGAAATAAGCTGTCATGGTTCTGCGTTTGTACAGGGGCAGGTTATTAAATCTATAATAAACAAAGGTGCACGTCTTGCAAAACCGGGTGAGTTTACACAAAGAGCTTTTTTGAATGGGAAATTAGATCTTACCCAGGCAGAAGCCGTAGCAGATCTTATCGCAAGCAATACGGAGGCTTCTAAAAATGCAGCAATAAATAATATACGTGGCGGATTTTCTGATTTATTAAAACACCTTCGTGAACAACTTATTCAATTCTCATCTTTAATAGAATTAGAACTTGATTTTAGTGAAGAAGATGTGGAGTTTGCAGACAGGAAAAAATTTGTTGAGTTGATAGAAGAAATATCAACAGCAACAAAAAAATTACTGGATTCTTTTAAACTTGGAAACGTTGTAAAGAATGGGGTAAGCGTTGCTATTGTTGGCAAACCTAATGCGGGCAAATCCACTTTACTTAACACCCTACTAAACGACAACAGGGCTATCGTTAGTGAAATTGCAGGCACTACCCGGGATACAATTGAGGAGATAATAAACATCAACGGTATTTTGTTTAGATTAATTGATACTGCAGGTATAAGAGAACATACAACGGATGTTATTGAGAATATGGGTGTGATAAAGAGTTTACAAAAAATAAAAGAAGCCAATATAATATTGTATTTGTTTGATGTTAATACCACAGATGTGGAAGAGTTGAACATTATTAATAATGATATTTCACAGCAAAATAAAAAACTCATATTGATTGGTAACAAAGCTGACATTATACCTGACAACAAAAAAAATAATTACAGTGATTTGTCAATCCTTTTTATTTCAGCAAGAGAAAACATTGGAATAGAAGAATTAAAAAGCAAGCTGTTTGTATCTGTTACAGAAAATAAAATAGTTACAGAAAACATAATCGTTACCAATAGCCGCCACTACGAAGCTTTACAACAGGTTGATAAATCTTTACATGATATTACCGACGGCTTGCAAAATAAAATTTCAGGAGACTTACTGGCATTGGATATCCGGCAATGCCTTTATTACCTTGGTGAGATAACAGGAGAGATAACAAATGAAGACCGGTTAGATTTTATATTTAGTAAATTCTGTATCGGAAAGTAACCGGTGTATCTTTTAGTTGCTCTTAGTATTGTTTTACTTGCTTTTACTGTCATTCTTACACACTTAGAAAAGTGCTATTTGCTTTTAGTATTGTTTTCTTTGCCTTTAGTATGCTTTTTCTTGTTGTTAATTTGGTTACTACTTAAAATATTCGTGAAGTTTAGGTCATCAACTGTAAAAAATGATACGCAACGATACTCAATGATACAGTATGATACGATTTGATACAGTAAATCACATCACCTAAAATCTAAATTTAAAGACATGAGTAGTAACATGCAAATTGTGAAAATCTGCGAATATTGTTCAAAAGAATTTATTGCAAAGAAGACAACAACCAAATGCTGTTCCGATGATTGTGCGAAGCGATTTTACAAGCTTAATAAAAGAAATGATAAGATTGCTCAGGCTGATTTAAAAACTGAAATTAAGAGGCAGCCGAAGGCGTTTATTACAGAAGAAGAGTTAAGAGTTATTCAGGCAAAGCAATATCTAACCTTAAAAGAGGCTGCAGTGTTATTGAATATTTCTCCTCTTACTTTGAGAAGATGGACTTTAGATGGAAAGATGGATGCTAATAAGGTTGGGAAGAAGTGGATGTTTAAAGCCACAGTTTTAAATCCTTTAAGTAGCCCGTTTTAAAAAATTCAGATGGCTTAGCAAAACAAGAATTTGGTGATAATCATTTTAATTTACCTTTTACATCTGAATTCATTGAAAGCCACAATAACTCTTGCTTTCTGAATAATAACAGGTAGATACAACTTTAATTTATTTATTATTTAGGTTTTAACTTCATGTACACGTTTGAATAACACTAATTGCTGAGATGATTAATATTAACTGGAATAATTATAAATCTAAGTTCAATGGAAGGGAAAACAGTGCATTTGAATCACTTGCCTACATGCTATTTTGCTACGAACACTCAGTTAGGATAGGCATTTTTAGATTTAAGAATCAAAAAACATATAATTATAATAACAGCACCACCATCTTCACTTTTTCTTCTTCATAGAACCAACTGGAATTATGTCAAATTTGCCAGGCTGTTCTATAAAGAAAATGGTCTCAGAATTGCCAACACCAGCGCTTTCATGCTTTACTCCACCTGGTACATAAACATAAGAACCTGGACCATACTCTTTGCCATTATAGGTGTATGCTCCTTTGATAACCACAATTTTTGTAGCATAGGTATGGTAATGCATTGGTGCCTTGAAGCCTTCTGGAAATTTAGTCATACCTCCATATGCTCCCTTTGTATTATCACCCCACAGATTAACGGTCATAACTCCGGGGGGTGCTCCTTTAAGGCTTTCCCATTTTATATCTTCCGGAGCCCAAAGAACAGATTTTTTAGTATTTGTTTGACCTGATACTTCCATTCCTCCAATGAAAAATAGCCCTGTAAGGGCAAATACGATGTACAATGCAACTTTTTTCATAAAACTTTTAATTTAAAATGGTTAAAAAATGAAATACTTTATTTATCTCCTTTCTCACTAAAGGTTATAAAAATAACAAAGAAGATGTTATGATAGGTAAGGCTATAAATTTTCACTGAATGGAAAAGTACTATACCGATAATTCAGAGCAAGCTACCATTTCTGAAATATTTTTCCAAAATTTGTTTAGAAGATAAAGCATGAATGCTAATAAGAGTAGCTAAATAGAGAACTTCATAAACAGATCAACTAGACTTATGTATTGTCAAAAAATGTTGCATTGAACTTGTGAATGTTGAATTCAAATATTATTTTTGAATTGACTTTACATAATCATCTTCTCTTCCTCTTCCTCTGAATTCCTCGACCCCATTTACAAAACTTATTTACTTATTTATTAGTCATAGAATGCTGGCTAGTATTTGGTATATAAATCCATGTATCATTGAAAAACCGTTTATTGTATTAGTTTACCTCTAAAACATTTAAAACATGGAAAATTTTTACAAAGCCTACACAAAAACAATTAATGGTGTTACTTTTTATTTTGTAAAACGATTTCAGTCCTATCCTGAATTAAAAAATGCATCACCTTTTCTGGAAAATTATGGAATGCATACAGATTTTTACAAGGCATGCAAAATAGCTATGATTGAAGATAAGAGTATTCAAAGGGAATTATTAGATACAATAAAAAGCCCTTTGATTGGAGAGAAGATAATACCTATGAATGAAAGTAAAGCCTTTATTTATAATCTTAGAAAAAAACAAATAAGCCTCCCTGGTTTATTAAAACTTATTAGGCTACGGTAACCATAAAAATTGTAATGATTATTGTCGTATTCAGTAGCAGAAAGTACTATAATAATTTCTGGTTTTTTGTAGATTTTGATAGTTGATTACCAATACCATTTTCCAAATATGAACTTTGATAAAGTCTCTTACATGCAGCATTATTTTTAATGGCATTCATGGTACACCTGTACAATCTAACTGGCCACATCATACCTATCTCCAAATTATAAAAGGATGTGGGGATTTATAAGGGAGGATAACAGGCTTTTTGTAAATTCAGCGAAGCAAAAATTATTTCTCTAACGCTTTCCTAATTCTAATTCAATTCTGAATTGAAAATGATAAGTACTAAAGTATTTGGTATAGTAAATTTACGATTGTATTGTGTAGTGTATCTGCTCTATGATTTCGAAATTTGTTTTGATATTTTTGGTAAGTAATTATAAACTTTTTCATATAGCTAATCTTAATTAGAATACATGAAAAACAAATCCGTTACGCTGGCATTACAAGAGCTTTTATGAATTTATATACCAGGATTTTCATTTAGAATATTGATATCTAAAACATCACCTATGAAAAAAAATTACCTTTTAATCATTTTAATTTATTGTTTATCCTCATCAAATTCCAAAGCACAAAACGGTTTTGTATTATTGAACGAATATTTGCCATGGCCAAATTTAAGTTGCGGGGTGCCTTCTGAATTTGTTGAATTGTATAATTTTGGTCCAGGCCCCGTGGATATAAGCGGTTATATTGTTACAGATGCGCATCACTCCATAACCATACCACCCTACACCATTTTAAATGCCGGCAAATATTTTGTTATAAGCGGAGTAGATATTAGTCCTGTGGGCTGTTCAAATATTAATTTTGTTACAGTAGCGGACGTTAATTATACAACCTGCAACTGTGTAAGCAACCCCATACCAACTAGCGGTAATGGATGGCTTACAGATGGAGGAGCTGCAAATGATCCGATTGTTTTATTTGATCCGAATTTAACAGTTGTAGATGCTGTTGTTAGAGGGTTACCTGCTGAACCTAGTACTGTTATTACCACCAGCACAGTTGGCGGAGTATTTGCCTCTAAAACTTTTAACCTGGATTCTATCGGAATCGTTTATGAAACAATTGGTGAATCTGCAGGAAGGGGAAATAGTTTTTCACGTTTAGTAGATGGAGATTGCCTTTGGGATAAAGACACACACCAAAGTGCAGGTTCCACTAACAATAAAGATGGTAAAACTTCAGGGTCACTTACTTCTGTTTTAAGCATTACCAATGCAAATTCATGTAATAATAATGGTAGTATATCTATTGGCTTTTACGGTGTTGCAGATTTCTCAAAAATATTTCCTGTTCAATATATCTTGGGAAGAGATAAAGATAGTAACGGTGTTTTTGATTTCAATGATATTTATATAAATGGTGTAGATAGTTTTCCTCCCACCTTAGATATTACTGGGTTAGCACCGGGCAGCTATAGTTTGGCCATACAGCCAAA
This sequence comes from Chitinophagales bacterium, assembly GCA_025353485.1. GTDB lineage: Bacteria > Bacteroidota > Bacteroidia > Chitinophagales > Chitinophagaceae > Ginsengibacter. The sequence continues at coordinate 4,497 of JANXQO010000107.1, read as the reverse complement.
AAGTGGTTGCAATTATCAGTCGCATAGGTTTACTATATTGCCATGTACTTTCAAGATACTGGATCTCAATACGTTTTACTTTTCTGCAAAAGCACAGGATAAATTTGTACAACTTATTTGCGCTTCATATAAAATTGAGCAAATACAGAAATTGGAAATTGAAAGAAGTAAAGACGGAATAAATTTTGAAAAGATCCAAACGTTTAAGATTGAATCGCCCATTCCCTCCTTCCAACAATATGAATATTACGATAAGATGCCATTTTCTTACATAAGTTTTTATAGAATTAAAATAATTTATAATAATAATACATTCGCTTATTCAGCTGTTGAAAAAATTATGCAATTTTCTTGGGTTAATGAGCCCATCATTATTTTTCCAAATCCTGTAGAAAATATTCTTACCATAAATTTCACCAGTAATAAAAAAGAGAATTTAACTATAGATGTTGTGCAGGTTGATGGAAAAACAATTAAGTCAATAAAAGTATCCATAAATCTAGGCCACAATGAAATATCAATAAATACTAAATCTCTTTTCAAGGGTGTCTATTTTCTAAAATTTTATAGAACAGACGGTAGCGTAATTGTAAAACGATTATATAAAGAATAAATAGCAATAGGTTCATAGTAGGCTGTAATGGCTTACCACCATAAATGGCTTTGCTGCTCCGATGACAGGGATAAAACCATCTCCTACAATCCGAAAAATAGTACCGAGCTTGCTATCAACGTGAGGTGTGAAGTTAAATTAATTAAGTAACTCATTTTCTGTCAGACATGAATTTATTATTTTCAACGTCTTTTAAAAATGCAATCAAATTAGTAAAATAATTTTGTTGGTCGTCATACATACTTAAATGACTTCCGTTCGGGCATAAATAAGTTCTGCTATTGGGGATTAATTTTCCTTCCTTCTTCATGTCTTTGGGTTCATTTCATCATTCATACCACCAAGAACAAGAGTTGGTACCTTAATAGTGGGCAGTCTGTCCCACCTTTCCCAACTTTTAAAATTTCTCGTTACATGAAATTCATCTACACCTTGCATTTGTATATAAATAAGATGTGTTTGCTTTTTTAAAAGCCCTCATCAATGGTTCAGGCCACTTTTCAAGTGGAATTTGACATATAACATGAGCATATAAGCTGCTCATTAATAAATTCTGAAATTCGGGTTTGTCACGTCCTGCCCCAATAGTAACAAGCAACTATGTAAAAGCGGTAATTTGAGATTACATAAAACTTGAAAAGTTATGAGCACTCAAACTACCGCCACACCTAAGTTATACATTGGTTTGGACATTCACAAAAAAAGTTGGTCAGTACATTTTCGTACCGACTTGTTTGATCATCGTGGTTTCACAATGCCACCTGCAGCGGCACAATTGGAACAGTATGCTAATTTACATTTTCCTGAATATGAAATTCATCTCACCTATGAATCAGGCTGCTGCGGTTTTTCGGCTGCACGATATTTCCTTTCCAAAGGCTGGAAGGTTGTAATGGTCAATGCAGCAGATGTGCCACGCATGAACAAACAGAATTATCAAAAAACAGATCGTATAGATTGCCGCAATCTGAGCAAGCAGTTACAGGCATCTCAATTAAAAGCAATTTATATTCCATCCGAAAGCCAGGACCACCTGCGCAGCCTGGTACGTCACCGCAATCACATCGTTAAACAATTGCGACAGGAAAAACTGCAGATAAAAAGTATGCTTCTATACATGGGCATTCCTATTCCTGAGCAGTTTGACAATCCTAACTGGAGCAAAGATTTTTTACAATGGCTCACCCAATTGCAATGGACTAACCTCACTGCTACCTTTAGTATGCAAAGCAAGCTCAGAATTTTAAACATTCTACACCAGGAATATTTACAAGTTGGTAATGAGCTCCGAAGTTATTGCCGCAGTAATCACAAGAAAGATTATTATCTGCTCAAAAGTATCCCCGGCATTGGAGGCTACCTGGCTGCAGCCTTACTGGGTGAATTGGGAGATATCCGTCGATTTAATAATGAAGACCAGTTTAGTTCATACATCGGAATGGTACCTGCCATACACAACAGCGGAGCCACAGAAAGAACTACAGGTATTACACCCCGGGGCAAAACCCTTATACGCAGTTATCTTATAGAAGCTGCCTGGGTAGCCATTCGCAGGGACCCTGAGATGCAGGCATATTACCGAAAACATTTTGGGAAAAACGTAAAAAATATCATTGTAAAAGTTGCACACAAACTGGTAAAGAGAATTTTATCAGTAATAAAAAACGAAACGCCATACACAATCAGCTATGAGCGAAATAAACAAACCTGCCTGACAGCAGGCACTAAAAACAAGGTCATTAAAAGGTCTTTAAAACTCTAAGTATTTTTTATGAACAGACTACAAAACATGGGTGGTGAAGCAGAAGTAAATCTTTTGTTGTCACATCGCCAAGCCGGTCAGCTGTTCATTATTTTCTTTACAAGCACACAGTTGCCTACAGTCTCGCCTTAAGCGGGAACTGTAAATAGGAGCCTGGGTTTAAAGAATATGGCCAACCTAAATAAACTAAAAACCCTATAAATGTTTTTAGTTTTATAGGGATACAAATTAAATAAATGATTATGTAGTAACTTTATTTACATATCGAAATCTCCAAGAACCGCTTTACATAGGAACCGCCTGTTAGCGGCAGTGTTATAAAAATGAGCCAGAATTATTTAAGCAATTTTCTCAACTCTAACATTTTTTGATGCGCTGTATCCATAGTAATAATCCCGCTTCTTCCCTGATCAAGGTCTAAAATTAAATAGACTGTTACGGTGATCATTAAGATAAAGCAGCACAACAATATCCAGTCAGTTTTTTTTTCTTTTCGCCCATAGCCTATAATAAAGGCAGACACCAAACAAAGTATAAATAAAAGATTTAAAATAGAATTGGGAACGTATGCTATACGTTTGTCATCTCTTACTGTAGTAATGTCTATCATGCTATTCATTGCAGGAATCATTTGCTGACTTCGTAAAACATTTTCAGGTTTTTGAGATAACGCAGCGATGTTGTTCCATATCTTTTGGGAAATAAAAGATGATTGGTTTAAAGCAGCTTGTATTTTATCTTCATCATTACCAACATCATAATAATTAATACGGGCTTCAATGTATTGTTTAAAGTCAGTTTTAAGAAGATTCTTCACACTATCGGGGTATAAATTTGCACGCAACAGTGCAGTTCCAATATTGTTAGCTTCATCAATTATTGTTTGTCGTCTTGCATCATACCGGTCGGCTGATAAATTAAACGTAAAGGCAAGTAACAGAGAGAGCAGCCCGAGCAGAGCACCTTCTATAGGCCCTAATCCGGTATTATATTCAGTAATGTTTTTCTTGTTTCTATTGCTCCTGATTTTAAACCCAACAAAATCCATTATCAGCATCCCGATAAATAAAAGAATTGTAACTATTACGGTAGTGTTTAAAAATCCTGTCATTGGTTGAATTTAAAGTGTAGGGGAAAAATGTGTTTCCGCAACCTATTAACGTACAGTCCTGCTCATCGCCTTTGTAATAACAATAAATAATAGTGATAATAAGAAAAACCCAATAAATAAACCAACACTGTTTAAAAGCACTTTCTTAAATCCAAGGGTATTTGCATCAACAAATGGATAGGGATAAAATCCAGATAATGCACCACGAAACAAAACGAAAACAGCGTAAACGAAAGGATATATCAGCCAGGGAAAAGCATTTTTCCATCCCAATCCGCCTTTAGGAGCAAAAAAATACCAATACAAAATAAACAGTAATGGAATAACTACATGAAGTAGTTCATCTGCTAATCGCTGAAATCCTACGGGAGACCATATCTGCCGCAATATTAAATTGTATAATACTCCAACTACGGTAATATAAATTGTAGTAGCCGTTAGCACACCTGGTTGTGAAAAAAAAATGCCCGAACGGGAATTTTGTTTTAACAAAAGAACTGTAAAACAAAATGCAACAAGAATATTGGTAAGGATAGTGTAAAAACTAAAAAAACGAATGATGGTTTCTGGTACCGATTCTACCCTGTTAAGAATAATAAGATATAATTGAAGTAGTACGGCAAACCATGTTATTGCAGCACCAATCATTAAAAATATTTGCTTTGCTTTTGTTGTTTTTTCCTTCATATTAGTATTGAGTTGAGAAGACTGTCAAATGCTTGCCGCTAACGAACAGAGCTTGCTGCTGTGCTGGTATTTTTTGATGTCCAGCCCGGAGCCGCTGCCGATTGAAAAACTGAAGATGAAGTTATGTAATGTTGCTGCAATATATTCGGTCAGCCGGATATGGGCTGATAGCGAATAAAAAGTTGAGAATATATTCGTCTGCCAGCATAGCAGCAAACTCCCTGTTGGCGGTAGTTTTTATTTGATGATGAGCCCTAACTATTTATTCATTTAATTTTCCATTTGAAAAATATGTGTCTCGAAAGATTTTCCACTTTCCATCAT
>JANXQO010000092.1 GCA_025353485.1 Chitinophagales bacterium | reverse complement strand
TGGGCTGTCCGATAAAATCTGTAGATTTGTTCATATCATATTTTATAGTGTCGTAACTACAAAATTGATAAAAGGGTGGCAATAAAAACCACCCTTCTTTTAATTATTTATCTCGGACAACAATAGTTAAAAATTAATGTTTTTCTGCTGTTGATTTCAGTTATGCAGAGGATAAAGAATTGTAAAAAGGAGTGTAATATTTGGAGGGAAATCAAATATATAAAAGCTAATCTAAAAATGCAAGCTTTTCTTTCTTAAATTCTCTTCCTTTGATTTTTATGACAAAAATAAAACTCTTGTAAGCCGGCCTTTTCACATGTTTCTGTTGCTTATTAACAACCGCTGGCACCCTTGCTAAAAATTTATTTTTTACAGCATTCAATACAATCATTTTTTTTTGCCGTTAGTATTCAAAAAGATTTTATGAGTGAATGCACCAACAACCGTATTACACAATCCGATGTGTAAGAAGCCCAAATCCGATAGCTATCGGATCATCTTTGCCCGTTTCATAAAATTTTGCTGATGACACACTTCTACAAAAGCAGCAGACTTCTCACATCTCGGTTTAAATAATTTTAAGCGTCAACTGAGGACACCGGAAACGGAGTTGGGCATTTGAAATAGCATACTCCTTTTAGAGATATTTGCCTACTTTTAACAAAATTTAAAATTATGAAAAGACATTTAACCTTGATTTTTACCCTGCTTTTTATAACAGGAAGTACATTGCCATCATTTGCTGCATTTATAATTCATAATCCTGCTGGTATTGTGGAGCCGGTAAAAAATGATTCAACAAGTGTTTCTTCTGCATTGCATTATTTCATGGATCTTTCAAGAAAAGAAAGACGGTCACTCATTAAGGAAGCTAAATCAGAGATTAAGGAATTTAAAGCTGCAAAGAAAGCGGGAAGTGAGCCTTCTACTAATCAGCTATTATTGGTAATACTTGCGATTCTTTTGCCACCATTGGCAGTATATCTTCATGAAGGTGTTATAAATAATAAATTTTGGCTGGATCTTGTATTGACACTATTGTTCTTTTTACCTGGTGTAATTTATGCCTTGATAGTAGTTCTTAAAAAATAATCAGGATCTGTAAAATATTTTTTTTCTGCCCGCTGGCCTGCGACCAACGGGCTTTTAAAGCCATTATCTATTTTTAAAAAAATTCCTCAACATTTTAAACCTTTCTATCCGTTAATTTAAAATCACATGGATTATTGTCTGTTTGAGGGGCTTTATAGAAAAAATTAATTACTAATAGTATACTGATACAAACCTAAAGGCCAGTGTGGAGAAATTAAGAATCCTTTGAAACATTTGTGCTTGTATTGGATTCAATATGTTTTAATATTCTGAGCATAATTTCATTTTGGTTTTCAAGATGAATAAGGATGGTTTCATTTTCTGCTTCTGCTAATTCGTTTATTTTTAAATCTGTTTCTGCTCTTACATCTGCATGGTGCGATTGTAAGTTTTGACCTATCATGATTAAAGGCATTAAAAAAAGTTGAATCATGTTGGAAATAAATAACCACAAAACGAATGCAGGAAAAGGGTCAAAGCGTAAGGATTGGGGGGCTAAAATATTCCATCCCAGCCAAAGAAGTGTCCAAATAAAAATTATAACAAAAAAACGCATACTTCCTACACGCTCAGTAATCAACAATGCAATTTTATCTAATTTTGAAATTTTGTTGCAATCAGTTTCCAATGCTTTGATATAACTATTTCTCCGGCGTTTTAATTCTTCTAATTTGATTGGAATATTCTGTGGCATAACTTTAAATTAATTTTATTTATATTTTAAGGACTAACACTGTATGCTTATGCTTGTAATTTATTATTCATTCTTTTAATTGTTGCCGGTTATTTATTTTTCTATACAAAGTAAAAATGTCATTTTTAACGATGAATTTATCTTAAATAATTTTTTCAATTTATAAAGAAAGCATAAACATCCTAACTTTTTACAAATCTTTCCTTTAAATTTCAAAAAAATTATTAAAATGAAAAAAAGACTTCTAAGCATATCATTAATTTTCTTAAGTTTCAATTGTTTTTGTCAAACCTATATTTCACTGGCGCCCAGCTTAACAAGTACTGCGGGCTCTTTTGCAGATAAAGCAAACATTGCTTTGGAATTCGGTCAACAATGGGATGTATTTAGTCTTGGTTTAGCAGTTGGAAAAACTAACGTAAGCCGTATAACTGGTAGAGATACAACAGCGTATTTGGAATTACGCCCTAATCTGAATGTGTTTCAACAGGGAAAGTTCACAAATACATTTACGCCGGGGATAGGTTTTATTTTTAATGCAAGTGAAAATATTGTAATAGAATTTACTACTGGCATAGAATATTCTTATACAGAGAAGATACATTTTAATATGTTTTTTGGACAATATTTTTATAGTGGAAAAGTTTCCAGCAGTAATGTAAATTTCTTAGGTATATCTGCTGTATTATTTTTTGCACCTACCCAATCCTCATCATTCATTAAACCAAAATTAAAATGAATTTGCAATTCACAATCTGCTGCTGTTGTTGGTGTCCCGCCAACCAATGTCATTTAGGTTAACAGTAACCAAGGAGGTTTGAGAATATCTTTTCTATTAGAGACCATAAAAAACCTTCCTGGTTTTCATTACCGCTTCGTAACTTAATGACATTGCCGCCAACACTTTGATTTTTACTACCTTCCCTTAATCATAGATAAAAAATTATTCAAATTTTAAATTTGCAATTATGCCACAAAAAATTCTTGTTACCAATTACAATTACAGTGTTTCTCTTGAGGAGTATAAAAATATGACAAGCCAACTGGCTCAGGCATTTGCTGATGTTCCCGGATGTCTTTGGAAAATCTGGCTGCTTGATGATGAAAAAAAAGAAGCAGGCGCTGTATATTTATTTGAAGATGAAGAATCATTGCAAAATTTTAAATCCAGTGCATTAGTGGCTTCTGTACTTTCACATCCTGCATTGAGTAATTTTGATTTGAAAGAAAGGGATATTCTTACAGAGATAAGTGAAATAACCCGTGCACCACTAATGTAAAAAAAAAATTACTAAGAAAAAGGATTGCGCAATGAATTTTTTTTTATTTGATAGATAAATGAAAGAAGCTTGCGCCAAAATCGGGGACAAATTAATAAGTTGATAAAATAAAAAAGCTCTTAGAAATAAGAGCTTTAAAATGTACACTTATATAAAACTATACGCCGCCGGTAGTCGTACCGCTATTAGCAGCTGGTTCATTTGTTTTTTCATTGTTGAAAAAATCATGTAAGTGCTTTTCTGCATCAGGAAAATGCTCCTTTAGCAATTCACCAGCTTTTGTTTTTAAATCATTAAAATAATTTTTAGCAGTATCAACGCCGCTTTCAGCTTCATCTTTTAGTTTATGAAATTTATCTTTTAAACCATCAGACAATTTTTTCTTTTCTTCGTCACTCATGTTGTGATATTTGTATGCACCAAAGGCAGCTGCAGCTCCTAATAAGATTGTTGCAAGATGTTTATTACCTACACTCATAACTTTTTGATTTTAATTATTAAGAAATTATTACAGCTGATGTAAAACAAATAACCTGCGATAAACTTTGAACAGAAAAGTATTTGCTGGTGTAGTTTAAATTATAAGTCTTCGTTGCAAACGAGGACTAGGTGGAGGAAGTTTTGAAAGTATGCAGAGTGCTGTCCTGAGTTTGTAGCTCAGGACTTTTTTCTTTATGTACTTTATAAGTCCGTAGTCACAGACTACGGACAGCAGCACTTTTATTATTTTAAGATACTAAGGATCGCGACGGGGGGAACTTGCACAGGAGCTAAAAGTAATATTCACGATAATTAGAATGCTGCCTCCGCCTGGTCTCTGACCAGCGGAAAGAAAATTTTTTGCTCTTTAAATATTTGCCGTTGGTCGGAGACCAGACCTTTAGATTTGCTTTTAAATTATTTATAAAATATTATTACTATTACTACTTTCTTTTTTTGCTTCTTTTTTTCTTTGTTGATAATTTTAAAATATTAATAACACAATCAGGAAGAGCCTGTGAACTATAGCACCAGACA
>JANXQO010000087.1 GCA_025353485.1 Chitinophagales bacterium | reverse complement strand
CTAAATGATGAGAGATGCCATGATATAAATATTTTCTGTATGCCCTGTTGTCGGGATCTTCATTTTTTATTTCTGATTTTTTTAGCAGTCCTATTTTTTGAAAAATAACTGTTGCTTCATCACCAACTTTTTCTGTGTAATCCAAAATACTGATACCGGGTTTTAAAATGCTTGCTGCATATTGATGCAAATGTAAACATGCATTGTAAACCGTTTTTTGCCTGCGCCCAAATTTTCCACTTACCGGAACTGTTCTTGTAAGATCAGCAGCATAGTTGCCATAACCTGCACCGAAATCCATCAACAACAATTCACCAGCCTTGCACTCTTCGTTATTACTTACATAATGCAATGTTCTTGCCCTGTCGCCACTGGCAATTATACTTCCATATGCAGTTCCGGTAGCCCTTTGCGATAAAAATGAATGCCATATCTCTGCTTCAATTTCATATTCCATAACACCGGGCTTAATAAATTTCAATAACCTTCTAAAGGCAACATCAGTAATGTCCACTGCCTTTTGTATCACTTCAATTTCAAGCGATGTTTTAATGGCTCTCAGTTCTTTTAAAAGTTGCGCACTTCGTTTATAATTGTGTAAAGGATACCGTTTACGCATTTCTTTTGCAAACCTGTAATCTCTTACAGGAACAAGATTTGCCTTGCGGTCATTTTCATTTGTATTCAGATAAATTGTATCCGCCAAATGTATCCATGGCTGTAGTGTTGCTTCAAGCGTATCTAACCAAACAATTGTTTTTATGCCAGAAATATTTTGTCCTTCTGATGCAGTTAACCTATGCCCATCCCATTTTTCTTTTAATTCGTTTGGGCGAACCAATATCAATACTTCCCGATATTTTGTATCAGGATTATCCGGGAATAAAACAAGCATCGTTTCTTCCTGTTCAATGCCTGTAAGCCAATACAGATCTGCATTTTGTTTAAACGGATGTAAAGCATCCCCATTCATCGGTAATTCATCATTGCTGTTAAAAATGGCAATCGCATTTTTTTCCATTTTGTCAGTAAAACGTTTGCGGTTCTGAATAAAAATGTCAGCATTGAGAGGAAGATATTTCATTTGAAAATAATTTTATTAATGCAATATACAAAGCCCTCTTCTAAATATACCTGTCAATATTAAACATACAAAAAGTGTAATTGATACACTTTAAAAAAATAAAAAAATCATTGTTTTTAAAGCAATCACCTTATACCTTTACAACCTCAACAAACGATTGCTACATGTCAGTACCCACTATGCTTTCATTACAAAAGAATGCATTGATAAACCTTGGAATAAGATCGGCCGAAAATGTACATTATCAATTATCACCCGAAGCATTAACGGAACAAACGGTGGCAAGAAAAGAAGGTGTTTTGAGCGACACAGGTGCATTGGTAATAAACACAGGAGAATTTACAGGCCGCAGTCCTAAGGATAAATTTATAGTGAAAGATGATATCTCTACAGAAACTGTGCATTGGAATGATTTTAATATTCCTATTGAACCAAAATATTTTGACCGGTTGTATAAAAAGATGCTAACCCATCTTGAGGATAAAGAAATATGGGTAAGAGATTGTTATGCATGTGCTGATCCTGCATACAGGCTAAACATCCGTGTGATAAATGAAAATCCATGGAGCAACCTGTTTGCCTATAATATGTTTCTGCGCCCGCAGGAAGAAGAGCTTGAAAACTTTAAACCTGATTGGCATATTATACAGGCTCCCTCTTTTAATGCTGATGCTGCAACAGATGGAACACGCCAGCACAACTTTGCAATAGTAAACTTTACAAAAAAAATAATCTTAATTGGTGGCACAGGTTATACAGGAGAAATTAAAAAAGGAATATTCACCATCCTTAATTTTATTCTTCCGCATGAAAAAAATGTATTAAGCATGCACTGTTCTGCCAACATGGGTGATGATGGGGATACAGCCATATTTTTCGGTTTAAGTGGTACCGGCAAAACAACCTTAAGCGCAGACCCCCAAAGACATTTAATTGGTGATGATGAACATGGATGGGCAGAAAATACTGTATTTAATTTTGAAGGAGGATGCTATGCAAAGACAATTGACCTTAGTGAAGAAAAGGAACCTGAAATATTTCATGCAATTCGTCCGGGAGCTTTGGTAGAGAACGTCACTTTTTTTGAAGGCACAAATAAAATTGATTTCGCAAGTAAAAAAATTACTGAGAACACAAGAGTTAGTTATCCTTTACATTTTATCAGTAATGCCCTGCATCCATCAATTGGTAAAACGCCAAAAAATATTTTCTTTTTAACGGCTGATGCGTATGGTATTTTGCCACCATTAAGTAAATTATCTACAGGCCATGCAATGTATCAATTTGTATGTGGTTACACAGCAAAAGTTGCGGGAACTGAAGCAGGCGTAACAGAACCCAAAGCCACGTTCAGCGCCTGTTTTGGCGCTCCTTTTTTGCCATTGCATCCCATACAATATGCTGAGATACTGGGTAAAAAAATAAGAGAACAAAAAGTAAACGTGTGGATGATAAATACAGGATGGACCGGTGGCGCTTATGGTGTTGGAAGCAGGATAAATTTGGATTATACGAGAGCGATGATAACCGCAGCACTGGAAGGTGGACTGGATAATGCAGAATATGAAACGCATCCAATATTTGGTTTTATGATGCCTGCATCATGTCCCGGTGTACCTGCTGAAATTTTGAATCCGAGAAATACATGGGCAGACAAAGACCAGTATGATGTAAAAGCAAAAGAGCTTGCAAAACAATTTATAAAGAATTTTGAAAAGTATGCAAGTGGCGCAAGCGGAGAAACTGCAGGTGCTGCACCGAAGGTGTGAATGAACAAGATTTTTGAACCCTGTTTAGCGGAGTATATAATTAAAACAACCCATACAATTGTGCATCAATCTGATTAATAATTTTACCAAGATCTTCATCATTCTCCGCAAACTTATTTTTATCAGCATCAATAATTAAGAGGGGACCTTCTTTATAAGTTCCTATCCATTTATTATAAAACTCATTTAGTTTTTTTAAATAATCAAGGCGGATATTTTCTTCATATTCCCTGCCACGCTTTTGTATTTGTGCAACCAGGGTAGGCACAGATGCATTAAGATAAATGAGCAGGTCGGGCGGCCGTACCATGCTTTTAAGCGTTTCAAAAAAAGAGTAGTAATTATCAAAATCTCTTTTAGCCATCAGCCCCATGTCGTGAAGATTGGGGGCAAAAATATTGGCATCTTCATAAATTGTTCTATCCTGTATTACAGTTTCAGTGCCCCGGTGAATTTCGAGCAATTGCGTTAAGCGGCTGTTTAAAAAATATATCTGCAGGTTAAAACTCCAACGCGGCATCTCTTCGTAAAAATCATTCAGGTAGGGATTATGATCAACATCTTCAAACTGCGGGATCCATTTATAATGCTTGCTTAATAACTCTGTTAAGGTTGTTTTGCCTGCGCCAATGTTTCCGGCTATTGCAATGTGTTTAGGTTTTTTAGCTTTTGCCATACCCCAGTCCCCTAAAGGGTTATTTTATAAGTTATAAAAATTTGAAATGCCGCTAAAAATAGAGAAATTAAATTTAATTGAGAATTTATTATCTGAAATATAAACATGCAATAATTACTAATTCTTAATGCCCAATCCTACAATCCCATTAATCCCAAAAATCATGGTTCAGACAATTTTAAAATAATTCAACCCAATTGCTTCTCTAACTAATTTTATTGTAATTTCTGCGCTTTTAATTGCTTTCTTCGCACCCTGCTCCATTACTTTTTGTAAATATTTTTCATCCTGCAAAATACTGTTCACTTTTTTACGGATAGGAGAAATAAACTGTACCATATCTTCAGCTAATTGTTTTTTCATATCTCCATAACGGATATTGCAGGTATTATAATCAACTTCATATTTTTTTATCACATCCTTTTCAGAGACAAGGTTCATGAGTAAGAAAATATTTTCGATATAAGAAGGCTTTGCCGAATTGTTCTTTGTTGGTCCGCTGTCTGTCTTTGCTTTCATTACTTTCTTTCTTATCAATTCATCATCATCTGCCAGGTACAAAGTAGCCATTTGATTTTCGCTCTTACTCATTTTTCCTTCTCCATCAAGCGAAGGGACTTTTACCAACTTGTTACTGTAATTAAATGCAACCGGTTCAGGAAACACCTCGCCATACCGATGATTAAAACGGTTTGCAAAAGTGCGTGCCATCTCAAGATGTTGTTCCTGGTCTTTACCAACAGGTACATATTTTGCACGATGTAAAAGAATATCCGCAGTTTGTAAAACAGGGTATGTAAGTAAGCCTGCATTAATATTCTCCGGCTGCATGCGGGCTTTATCTTTAAATGTCGCCGTTTTTTCCAACTCACCTTTATAAGCAAGCATGTTTAAATACAAATACAATTCAGCTGTTTGATGCACATGACTTTGGCAATACAATGCAACTTTATCGGGATCTAATCCGCAGGCAATATTTTCTGCCAATACACGATGTACATTAGCTTTCAGCCCTTTGGTATCAGGATGTGTTGTTAAGGAATGCAGGTCAGCCACCATAAAAAAACATTCATAATCATCCTGCATCTTTACATAATTACGGATAGCGCCAAAATAATTTCCAAGGTGAAGAAAACCTGTTGGCCTGATGCCACTCATTACTATTTCTTTGTTTTTATCCATAGTGCGGCGAAGATAATTCTTCTGTATGTGGTTTGTAATGTATAGTTTGCTACAAGTAAAAAAATTTATAATTTCTTAATACATTTGACTTTCTTTACGCATCACTGATAACTATTAACCGATAACTATATGTACAACTTACTCAAAGGAAAAAAGGGAATCATCTTTGGAGCACTGGACGCAAAATCTATCGCCTGGAAAACAGCCCTGGCCTGCCATGCAGAAGGCGCAGAAATATTATTGACCAATGCACCAATAGCTATGCGTATGGGAGAAATAAATAAGTTGGCAGAAATAATAAACGCACCCGTAATTCCCTGTGATGTAACAAGCAATGATGATATGCTTAACCTTTTCACCAAAGCAAAAGAACATTTTGGCGGTGGTGTCGATTTTATTTTGCATTCAATTGGTATGAGTATGAATGTGCGCAAGGGAAAACATTATACAGAAATTGATTATGCCTTCAATCAAAAGTCTTTAGATATATCAGCAACCAGCCTTCACCGGTTACTTGCAACGGCTATAAAACTGGATGCTATCAACGAGTGGGGCAGCGTGGTTGCACTTACTTACATTGCATCGCAAAGGGTTTTTCCTGATTACAACGAAATGGCTGATGCCAAGGCGTTGCTCGAAAGTATTACCCGCAGTTTTGGTTATCATTATGCTGTAAAAAAACATGTAAGGGTAAACACCGTTTCGCAATCGCCCACACGTACCACGGCGGGCAGTGGCGTAAAAGGCTTTGATGGATTTATAAATTATGCAGAAAAAATGAGCCCGCTGGGCAATGCGTCTGCAGAGGATTGCGCCAACTATTGCGTTACGCTTTTCAGCGACCTTACCCGTATGGTTACCATGCAAAACCTTTTTCACGACGGCGGATTTTCCTACACCGGCGTTACCACCGGTGTTATTGAACAAATGGAAAAATAGACAGCAACTTGTTTGTAAGAGGAATAACGAAGCAATCTTATTGAAGTGGTAAGTATTCATAATTTTATTCAACTTAAGATATTATTCGTTGCATATCCACGCTCTAAGCCATCCAAAAAAAACCTTTAACTAGCTGAAGAGACTGCGTATAAGTTTTTCTCGAACCTGGAGTGATAGCCCAATCAAATGCTGATTATAAAGTTAAATTATAGTAGCCCCAAAAATCTCTATTTTCCATTACTAAAATCTAAATTAAACCCTTACCTTTGCTGCCCGATTTAAAAAATTATTTATTAACTAAAACAAGGTAAATGCAGAATTACGAATTGATGGTGATTTTTACCCCAGTGCTTTCTGAAGAGGACTATCGTGCCGCTCAGAAAAAATTTGCTTCCCTCGTTACTGATAGCGGTGGTGAAGTTGTGCACGAAAAACCATGGGGACTAAAATCACTGGCGTATCCCATCCAGAAAAAAACCACAGGTTTATACTGGGTAATGGAATACAAAACGCCATCCGACTTCAATGAGAAGCTGAAAACACAGCTCCTGCGTGACGAATCAGTACTCCGTCATATGTTCACTGCCCTCGATAAATACGCCGTCGAGTACAATGCAAAAAAGAAAAGTGGTGTACATTCAGTAACTGAAAAAGCGGAGGCATAACAATGGCAAAACCAAACGAGATAAAATATCTCACAGCAATTAAGGCAGAAAAGCGCCCCAAAAAATATTGTCGCTTTAAAAAAATGGGCATCCGTTATATTGATTATAAGGATGGAGATTTTTTAAAAAAATTCCTGAACGAACAGGGCAAACTATTACCGCGCCGACTTACAGGAAACTCTTTAAAATTTCAGCGTAAAGTAGGTGATGCTATTAAAAAAGCCCGCCAAATGGCAATATTGCCGTATGTAACTGATTTATTAAAATAATACCTCGCCCCCTGCCTTTCCCCACAAGCGGAGAAGGGAGTAAGGAGGAGAAAAGGTTACAAAATATTTTTTATGCAGATAATATTAATACAGGATGTAAATAATTTAGGTGGCGCTAACGAGTTAGTTAACGTAAAAAACGGTTATGCCCGCAATTATTTAATTCCTTCTAAACTGGCCGTAGAAGCCAGTCCCTCTAACCGCAAACAGTTAGAAGAGAAGCAAAAACAACTCACCAAAAAAGAAGATAAATTATTGGCAGAATTGAATAGCGTGATAATCGTTTTACAATCTTCTCCATTAAAAATTGGTGCAAAAACCGGTACTACAAATAAGATATTTGGCAGAGTGACCTCTGTTCAGATTGCACGTGCAATTAAAGAGCAAAAAGGCTATGAAATTGATCGCCGCCGAATCACTATTGTAGATGATGTAAAAGAATTAGGTAGTTATAAAGCGAAGATCGATTTTGGCAAAGGACAGGAAATTGATGTGGATTTTGAGGTAATAGCAGAATAATTTTCTTTAATAAGATTTTTAAAGCTCTTCTGAATTTGGAAGGGCTTTTTTATTTTTAAAAAAGCTTATTAAAAATAAAATATCTTTTTTCCTTTATTTGCAATAAATCTCTATATCTTTAATGTCGCATTAATGAATTTAGTATGTTTCTTTTTGGCTGACGTTCCTTTCTAAGTTTCCTCAGTTCATTGTAGCTCCTAAGTCATTAATAGTTTTATTTAATTTTTAAAAAGTTTTTACAATGAACATTTACGTAGGAAATCTCAGTTGGCAAATGACCGACGACGATTTAAGCAATTTATTTACACAGTATGGTACTGTTACAAGTGCAAAAATTCTAAAAGAAAAAAACACCGGAAGAAGTAAAGGTTTCGGTTTTGTTGAAATGGAAGACGAAGAAGCAGCTAAGGCAGCTATCGCAGCTTTAAATGAAAGCGAAGTCCAGGGTCGTAAATTAATCGTTAATGAATCACAACCTCGCCCTGAAGGGGGTGGTAGTGGTGGCGGCTACAAAAAAACTGGCGGCGGCGGATACGGTGGTGGTGGTAGAAGCAGTGGCGGTGGATACGGCGGCGGCGGCGGTAGAAGCGGCGGCGGCGGTTATGGCGGTGGCGGCGGAAGAAGTAGCGGTGGCGGATACGGCGGTGGCGGTGGTGGTAGAAGCAGCGGTGGCGGAAGAAGCGGCAATGGCGGCGGTGGCGGATATAATAAAGATTATTAATTCTCACTCACATCATTGATATTTAAATCCTTTCCAATTTGGAGAGGATTTTTTTATGCACCTCACCCTCGTTCCCTCTCCTTTAGAGAGGGAGGTAGAACATCAGTTTCATTTCAGCAGATGTATATTACTAATCATCTTTGGATAATAATTAAACTATTCACCCGATTAATTACAAGAAGTAGCATTCGGTTTTTCTATCTTTGCAAAAATTAAAAATAATGGCTCAAAAAATTAAAGTAGCAAATCCAATAGTAGAATTAGATGGTGATGAAATGACAAGGATCATCTGGAAATTTATTAAAGAAAAATTGATTCTTCCTTATGTAGAAGTTGACATAAAATATTTTGACCTTGGTATTAAATACCGTGATGAAACCAATGACCAGGTAACGATAGATGCTGCAAATGCAATTAAAGAATATGGAGTAGGAATTAAATGTGCCACCATAACTCCTGATGAAGCAAGGGTAAAAGAATTTAACCTTAAGCAAATGTGGAAGAGCCCCAATGGCACTATCCGGAATATATTAGATGGCACTGTATTTCGTGAACCTATTGTTATGCAAAATGTTCCGCGGTTAGTAACCAACTGGACAGCACCGATAATTGTAGGCCGTCATGCTTTTGGTGATCAATACCGGGCAACTGATACAGTAATAAAAGGCAAAGGAAAATTAACAATGACCTTCACTCCTGAAGATGGTAGAGAACCACAAATATTTGAGGTATATAATTTTAAAAGTGATGGTATTGCATTAAGCATGTTCAACACGGATGAAAGTATTATGGGTTTTGCAAGAAGTTGTTTTAATATGGCCCTTAGCAAAAAATGGCCCTTATACCTTTCTACAAAAAATACGATCCTGAAAAAATATGATGGAAGATTTAAAGATATTTTTGAAGAGATATACCAGAATGAATTTAAAGCAAATTATGAAGAAGCAGGAATTACGTATGAACATCGCCTGATTGATGATATGGTGGCGAGCGCTTTAAAATGGCATGGTAATTTTGTTTGGGCATGCAAAAATTATGATGGCGATGTGCAGAGTGATACTGTTGCACAGGGATTTGGATCTTTAGGATTAATGACCTCTGTTTTAATAACACCCGATGGAAAAACAATGGAAGCAGAAGCCGCACATGGCACTGTAACCCGCCACTACAGGGAACACCAGGCAGGAAAGCCGACATCTACAAATCCAATTGCTTCTATTTTTGCGTGGACAAGAGGTTTGGCATTTCGGGGCAAGCTTGATAACAACCAGTCCTTAATTGATTTTTGTAATGCGCTTGAAAAAGTTTGTATTGAAACTGTTGAAAGCGGGAAAATGACCAAGGACCTTGCGGTTACAGTTCATGGAAATAAAGTAACACATGGAAATCATTATTTATATACAGAAGAATTTTTAGAAGCACTTAATGAAAATTTAAAAAAGAAAATTCAAAATTAATTTTCATAAAAAGGAAATTTTATTTCACAAACAAATAAAACAGCGAAACGTTTTTCTTTATGAAATAAATTTTTTTGCAGCATTGAAAGAAACGAAGAAAACAAACTTTACATTTACAATTCAATCTACCTGAAAAATTAAAAATTATGGCGAGAATTTTAGTTGTAGATGATGACCTGGATATTTTAGTGGTAATGGAAATATTACTTACCATGAAAGGCTTTGAAGTAGAAGTAACTGCTAAATGGGAAAATACTTTTGGAAAAGTGGAAACATTTAAGCCTGATCTGATTTTATTAGATGTTCTTATCTCAGGTAATGATGGCAGAACAATTTGTAAACAGCTAAAGTCGCAGGAAGATACCCGACATATTCCTATTATTATGTTCTCTGCACATCCCAGTGCAGCAGCAACTATTGCTGATTATGGCGCTAATGATTTTATCGCAAAACCATTTGATGTAAATGACCTCCTCGCAAAAGTGAATACTCAATTAACCTTAAAAAATTAATTCAGGCCTATACAAAAAAATAGCTGCTAAAATGCAGCTATTAAATATTTATTTTCTTATTATAAATTAATCTTTATTACTATTACCACGCATCAGCGCCACCAACAATAATAAAAATACAGCGCCACCAACAATCCAAACCCATGGTTGCGCATACCAGTTCCCTCCTTTATCTGTAGTAATATTAACGTCTACCTTTTTATCCTGCGCAAATGAAATTGTTTGCATCATGCATAGCATAACAAATGCGAGTGAATATTTTAAATGTTCAGAAATTTTTTTTAAACTTTTCATACGTGTTTGTTTTGATGTTAAAAAATAATTGGTTTATTATTTGGGCTTAAATATAAAAAGAATTTATATAAAAGCAAATCTAAGTTGTGCTTAACCAACAACCGAGCCAGAGTAAAAGTTTATTAAGATGAATTATATAGATTACAGCATGGTAAAATTTTTCCCCACATTACATTCCTTACTGTCAATTTTTGAAATACATTTTTAGTGTTACCGTATATTTGTTCCATGTTATCTGTAAGCAAACGTGGCAAATTAATGCCGCCATCTCCCATCAGGAAATTAGTACCCTATGCGGAAGCCGCAAAAAAAAGAGGCATTAAAGTTTATCATTTAAATATTGGGCAGCCGGATATTGAAACACCCCCGCAGATACTTGATGCCGTAAGAAATTCGGATTTTAAAATTCTGGAATACAGTCATAGTGCAGGTAACGAAAGCTATAGAAAAAAACTGGTTGAATATTATAATAGGGTTGGCATATATGTAGATGTTAATCAAATAATAATTACCACGGGTGGAAGCGAAGCTATTTTATTTGGTTTTATGAGCTGCCTCGATGCAGGAGATGAAGTAATAATACCTGAACCTTTTTATGCGAATTATAACGGCTTTGCAGTAGCTGCTGGTGTAATAGTAAAACCGATACTTTCAAAAATTGAAACTGGTTTTGCACTACCTCCAATAGAAGATTTTGAAAAAGCTATTACACCAAAAACAAAAGCTATTGTTATTTGTAATCCAAATAATCCCACCGGTTATTTGTATAGTAAAAAGGAAATGGAAATCCTTAAAGAGATCATTATAAAACATAATTTATTTTTATTTGCTGATGAAGCCTATCGTGAATTTTGTTATGACGGAGAACATTTCAGCGCCATGCATTTAACAGGAGTAGATGATTATGTTGTACTGATGGATACGATTAGCAAAAGATACAGCGCCTGCGGAGGAAGAATTGGTGCGCTTGTTACAAAAAATAAAGAAGTATTACAGTCAGTAATGAAATTTGCACAAGCAAGACTAAGCCCGCCTGGCTTTGCACAAATTTTAGGTGAAGCCGCAGTAGATCTTCCGGTAAATTATTTTGAAAAAACGAAAAAAGAATATCAATTAAGAAGAGATACAATTGTAAAAAGAGTAAATGCTATTCCCGGTGTGTTTTGTCCTGAACCCGGTGGTGCATTTTATGCAATGGCAAGATTACCGGTTGATGACGCAGATGTTTTTTGCCAATGGTTGTTAGAAAGTTTTTCTTACAATAATAAAACGGTTATGCTTGCTCCTGCAAGTGGCTTTTACGGAACAAAAGGTTTAGGAAAAAATGAGGTAAGATTAGCCTATGTTCTCAATGTAGACTCAATTAATGCTGCAATGGATTGTTTGGAAAAAGCATTAGAACAATATCCCGGAAGAAAAAATATTTAGAGCCCTTTCTCACTTGCCACTTTTATTCAATGCCTTATCTTTGCCGCCCTAATTGTCGGGGTAGCTCAGCTGGTTAGAGCATCGGATTCATAACCCGAAGGTCGGCAGTTCAAGTCTGCTCCCCGATACAAAGCTCAAATCTTTTACTATTAGAGATTTGGGCTTTTTATTTCTCCTTTTAAACCTGTTATATAGGCTTACAGTTAACAAAATCGTTAACACTTTAATAAGCTTAGCATGATTTTATTATCTAACAACTCCTACAGAACAGAACTAAAAGTATTTCCAAAAAACTGGCAAACTTCAAAGGCATCCATTAAAAAAGACTGGTTTATTTTTTACAGATTGTATTCTTCAAAATCTCTAGAAACTGGAAAATTTAAGGACATAAAATTAATAGTCCTAAAAGGGATGAATCATTTCAAAGAATGGCAAGAAAGAGTAACTAAAACAAAAAAAATTATTGCCGATGAATATTTAAGATTAAACAATTTAGAAAGTAATAATAAAAAAGTAGAAGCCTTAGATGCTTTAAACATTTATGAAATTCCTCCCACTACAACTTTTATAGAGGCACTAAGATTAGCAGAAAAAAGAATTAATGCTGCTCCATCTACAAAGAGAGATTTAAGAAGTACTCTTCATTTTATTGCTAATGCAGCTGAGAAGTTAAATTATACAAATCTTAGAATTTGTGAGGTTAGCAGAAAGCACATTAAGAATTTATTATTTTATATTGATACAACAAATGGAGAAAGCATACATAGATATAATAAACAAAGAAGTTATCTTATGATGATCTATAAAGAGCTTCTTGAGCTGGAAGCTGTAGATTATAATCCTCTCAGAGACATTTCAAAAAAGAAAGGAGTGCAAAAACTAAGGAAGGTCCTATCTATAGAAAGCAGGCAAAAAATAAATGAGTACTTACGAATTCATCATTACAGGTTTTGGCTATTTACAAATATATTTTTTCATTCAGGTGCAAGGCTTACAGAGATTATGAAAATAAAAAGGAAAGACATTGATCTTGAAAAACAAACTTTTCTAATAACTATTAAAAAGGGTAATGTTTACAAAGAAGTCTTAAGACCTATAAAAAATATAGCATTGAGTTTTTGGATAGAAGCTACAGCAGATGCAGAAGAAGAAGATTATATTTTTTCTAAGGGTTTACTCCCAGGTCGGATGCAAATAGAATCATATCAAATTACAAAAAGATGGAACCTGCACATAAAAAAGAAACTTGGAATACAAGAAGATTTTTACTCTTTAAAACATTTAAATCTAGATCAGATTGCTGAGTTGCTTAGCCTTGCAGATGCAGCAGCAATGGCTTCTCATAGCTCCTCTATGATAACAAGTAAATATTATACAACCTATGAATCCAAGAGGCAGATGGAAAGATTGAAACTCATTGAAAATAATTTCTAAAACTTATGATTGAAGGAACTATGCGGCCTGCTTGTATTGTAAACAGGTAGGATTTTTTCTAGAACCGTTCAAATAATTTTTAAGTGTAAAGTAGTTTATCCCGTTTTGTATTGATGCTTCTTTTGCACTTTTATATTCCATGTTGGAACAATTGTCAACAACTGGCTTTAGGACCTTCTTTAACAAGCCAAAAGCATAAGCATGGATCATATTTTCAGAACCTGTAACCCATTCAAGGTTCTCTAATCGGTTATCATGCTTTATACCATTCTTGTGATTAATTTGAGGCTTATTTTCTGTATTTGGAATAAAAGTTTGCCCTAAAAGCTTGTGTATAAATTTTGTAGATGTCTTCCTCCTTTGAACAATTTACTTCTTCATATCCCCAGTTGTTATACTATACACTTCATTTGAATCGGTTAAGGACATTTATGAAATTACAGATTATTATTTTTGGCCGCAACAGATTACAAAATATCTAATTTCTACCGATTCCAATTAAATAATATAATAGATTTTAATCGATTTGTTCTATATATCTTTGATTATCAGATTTTAACATACAATATTATTAGGAATGTGTATATGGATTTCGTATATTTGCAATATAAAATTCTCTCATAGCTCGGGCTTAGATCATCCCTGAAAGGTCAAGAGTAAGCCTTAGAAGTTGGGTTGCATAAGTAGAGTAAGATTATCCTTAAAGTGGTCTGCTATCTTGAAAATGTTTTTCCCCGATAAGAGAAAAAGATAAAGGTTAAAATTCCCGTGCTACTTGCTATGTTATTTGGAGAACACCACAGCATTGCTGGCAAATCTTAACCAAAAGACCTGAAAGGGTATTGGATTGTTTACCACCAGATTGGGGTGAGGGTTGGAAAAATGTATGGTTGTGAACTTCAATAGAAAATCAAGATTATTTGCATAGGGCAACTATTCTGGCAAATGTTCCTGCTCATATCAGGTTTATAAGTGCAGAGCCTTTGTTAGGGGAAATTGATTTTAAAAAAGATGAGCATGGCAAAGCAGTTTTGGAAAAGTTTCATTGGTGCATTATAGGAGGTGAAAGTGGGTATGAGACTGGCCCTTTCAGATATGGGGAATGCAAGGTAGAATGGATGGAAAAGATTGTAAATGATTTGAGGGGAAGTCAGGTGAAAGTGTTTGTAAAACAGATGGGAACTTTTTTGGGAAAGCAAATGCGGATGACAGAAATGCAGGGAGAAAGTTTTGAAAAGTTTCCAGAGAAATTAAAAGTTAGAGAATTTCCAATAATCAAGAAGTATAAAAGTATGCGCTTATTCAGTTCACACATCAAAAACTAGCATGATTAAGATGGGCTAATCCCCCGTATGCATATTAAATAACAAATCTCAGTAATGAGATATTTTTAAACAATTTAAAATGTCAAATAAAGACTTAACAGCAGAAACAAAACAAAAAGCAACCATTAAGTTTCTGCCATTAGATGGATTAATAAAAAGCGTAAAAGAGTTACCAAAAGAGAATTTCTTTTATGAGGGTATTAAGGAAAATTCCTTGAACTTATTAATAGCACAGGCAAAAGTAGGAAAAACTACATGGGCCGAAAACCTTGCAATGTGCATTGCTGCAGGGCATAATAAGTATCTGGATAAAAAGGTTTGGTTTGGGGAGAATAGAATAGTGTTATTGTTCAGTTTAGAGGAATTTTTTAGGGGGCGAACAGAAAGGAATATTAAACAGGTAAAGTATATGGATACTCTTGTAGGAAATGACAACTGGCATGAAAATGTCTATGCTTCACCTACTGATGTTCCAAGATATATTGAAAATAGAGAAGACTGGGAGTGGATGCTTGCACAAATAAAAGAGATGAAACCAGCTTTTACGGTGATTGATAGTCTTTCAAGGATGCATGGAAGTGAGGCAATTGAGGATAGTTCAACTTGTAACGCATTAATGAAAAAACTGAAGAACATTGTGTATGAGACAGGTACAACATTACTTGTTATACATCATACCAATAAATTAGGTAATGAGCCTCTCAGTTTATCTAATATGGCTGGATCAAGGGTATTATCTCAAGAAGCAGATTCAATAATTACTTTGAATAAAACTCCAACTGGTAAAAGGTATATTAAACCTTTGGCTTACAGATATGCAGATGATAGTTGTGAAACTGTTCAATTATTTACCAGAGATAGTAATCAATGGTTGCAATCTGATGGGCATGAAGCTGAATCCAAAATACTGAGAGAGTTTGATAACAGAATAGATGATTCAAATGCTGAAAAGATCTTAAATTATATTTTAGACTTTACAGCAGGAGATAATTCTATTATGATTGAAACAAAGGAATTGGTGGAAAAGCTTGTGAATACTAGGCATATGTCAAAACCAACTTTGCATAAAAGCATTGATAAATTGGTTGATGGGAAAGTTTTGTCTAAACATGGTAGGGGTCAATATACCTTAGCTCAAGTAAACCCTATAATACATTAACTGTATTAACTATCTTAATTAAGTATTAGTAAAGGTAGTTAAGAAAGTAAAGGTATTTTAGTAATAAAAATAGGCTGTTTCTACAGCCTATTTTTTAATTATATGCAGACTCTTTGTAAGAATTCCCCCTCTTAGTGGAAAAACCACGCAAATTGACCCCCCTTCGCCACAGCAAGCTGACCCCCTTGCGCCATTTCAAATTGACCCCCTAAAAATTGATAAGAGATTAAGTTGTTTTTGTAAGGAAAATAAGAGAAGTTCTTGATTC
>JANXQO010000085.1 GCA_025353485.1 Chitinophagales bacterium | reverse complement strand
GAGTAAGAAGAAAGGTTTTCTACGATGCGGTTAGGCGCGCATATCTTATAACCACAGAGGAAAACAGATATCCTGTGGTACTTGATATTAAAGAGGAAAGAATGGTTGTGTATTCCAGCTCGAATGTTGGAAACGTTAGTTGGGCTCCAGTACACGTTTGGCGAATGAAAATGTAAAACCTGAAAGGCAAAAAGAATTAGAGATAGGAACTGATATGTCGTTTTTTAAAGACCGTATAGGTTTACAATTTAACTGGTATCGTAAACGGGTACAAGAGCTTTTAATCAACAGGCAAATTGCACCAACAAATGGATTCTCCAGCTTACTCGATAATTTTGGATCATTAGAAAATAAAGGCTTTGAAGTAGTTTTAAATCTCTCGCCTGTTAATAATAAAAATGTTCAATGGAATGTAACAGCAATCTATAACCATAATAGAAATAAAGTTTTAAATGTTGGTAAGGCATTAACTTTATTTAGTACGAATGGCGGTGCTCCGGTAGCTTTATTACAAGGTTATCCTGTCGGCATTTTTTATGGAACTTTCTTTGCAGTTGATGCAAGCGGAAACATGATTAAAACTACTGCTGGTTTAGGAAATATTGAAAAGGGAATACAAAACAGTCCAACCTCATACACTACACAACGTGATGCTACAACGGGCTTGCCATCAGGCACAACTTTGCGAAAAGTTATCGGCGATCCAAATCCTGATTATACTGCATCGCTTGTAAATGAAGTTGCTTATAAAAAATTTAATCTGAGAGTTCAGCTTGATGCAGTGCAGGGCGTTGATATATTTAATGCTGATTTTAGAACAAGACAAGGTGTAGGCAATGGAACAGAAGCAGAAAAAGAACATCTCGGTATTTATCCACGTGGCTATATTAATAGTATTTATCAAATAGAGCAATGGCGGATAGATGATGGATCATTTGTAAAACTTCGGGAAGTTTCTTTAAGTTATTCATTTGGCGATTTTAAATTTTTTAAAGATCTGTCTGTAAGTGTCAGCGTCCGAAATTTAATTTCTTGGGATAATTATAAAGGTTACGATCCTGAATTAAATGCTGCAGGACAAAGTACTTTATTAAGAGGAATTGATTTTGGTTCTGTACCAATCCCCAGAACTTTTAAATTAGGAATTGCTGCAAAATTTTAAACACTTAAATTTATTTATCATGAATAAGCAAAAAAATAAACTATTTATATACTGCATATCATCCATATTGCTTTTATCGCAAACTTCCTGCAAAAAAAATTTTATAAACCCCGGAGCTGCTACTGATGCACAGGTTTTTAGTTCACAGCAGGGATTAACCGGCGTAGCAGTGGGCTTGCAACGGGTTTATACAGCAGGCCGGGGAAGTTCATTATATAATCGTATATCATTAGATGGATTGTTAACTAATCAATTGATCGTTTTAAACCAGGGAAATACTTCAGAATATCAGCTTCAATTGGGTGCAGGTTCTGTAGATGGAACCAATACTATTTTAGGCGGATTGTGGACAACAAGTAATAAGATAATTTATGATGCTGATAAAATAATTACAAGCGCTGCTGTATTAGGGGATAAAAGTTATGGCAGTGGATTGATAGGTTATGCCACGATATTCGAAGCACTGGCACTTGGAGACCTTGCAATGTTTTGGGAAAAAGTTCCGGCAAATATTGGACAAGGTGTAACTTTTGTTGACCGTGTACAAGGATTTACAAAAGCTAATACAGCTATTGATAATGCATTGGCAGCAATTAATGCGAATGCAATCTCAGCTTCTTTTTTGGCTAACATTCCGGCGGGTATTGATATCGTTAATACATTACATGCATTAAAAGCAAGGTATTCTCTTTTTATTGGTAATTATACGCAAGCTTTGGCTGAAGCAAACCTGGTTAACCTTGCAGTTAAATCAACTTTTAATTTTACGACTGTTAATTTAAATCCCATTTTTGAAACAGCAACGTCAACAAACAATGTAACTGCTATAGCAGATCGTAATCAGGGATTGCCTTTAGGTCTGCAACCTGATGCCGGTGATAAGAGAATTCCATTTTATGACACTACAGCTTATGCATCTAAAATACGGGGCTTTGATAGTGCCTCCACTTCGGCGAGACCAATTTATTTACCCGGAGAAATAACATTAATTAAAGCAGAGGCTTACGCAAGAATAGCAACACCAGATCTTGTAAATGCACTTATAGAATTAAATAAAGTTGTTACAAAACAACCCGCCGCCGATCCCTTTGGAGTTGGTGCAGGCCTGCCTCCGCTTGTTGGATTAACCCAGCAACAGATATTGGATCAGATATATAAAAATCGTGCTATAGAACTTTTTATGTCAGGGCTTAGATTAGAAGATATGCGCAGGTTTGGAAGACCTACAACAGAAAGGAAGAGAAATCTTTTACCTTATCCTTTTTTAGAAAGAGATAATAATCCTAATACGCCTCCTGATCCTTCATTCTGATAAATAATTAAATTAGATTTTTAACGCCTCAAGAAATTGGGGCGTTTCTTTTAGAAAAAAATTACTTCATGGTAAATCCTTCTAAAAACTTAGTAGTAAAGTTGCCGCTTATAAAATCTTCGTTCTTCATTAATTGCTGATGAAAAGGAATGGTAGTTTTTACACCTTCAATTATATATTCGCTCAAAGCACGGCTCATGGTATTGATTGCCTCCTCACGTGTTTGCGCAATAGAAATTAATTTGGCTATCATGCTATCATAATAAGGTGGAATAACATAGCCTGCGTAAACATGACTGTCCACCCTAACTCCATGCCCTCCCGGTTGGTGGAGAACAGTGATCTTTCCGGGTGATGGACGGAAATCATTGTAGGGATCTTCAGCATTTATCCTACATTCAATGGCATGCATTTGAGGATAATGATTTTTGCCGGAAATGGTATCTCCCTGCGCAATTTTTATTTGTTCTTTTATTAGATCGTAATTAATAACTTCTTCAGTAACGCAATGCTCCACCTGTATCCTCGTATTCATTTCCATAAAATAAAAATTCCTGTGCTTATCTACCAAAAATTCAACAGTGCCTACACTTTCATAATTAATGGCGGATGCTGCTTTAATTGCTGCCTGTCCCATTCTTTCTCTCAACTCAGGAGTCATAAAAGGAGAAGGAGATTCTTCTACCAATTTTTGATGACGGCGCTGAATGGAACAATCTCTTTCACTAAGATGACAAACAGTACCAAACTGATCGCCTGCAATTTGTATCTCGATATGGCGGGGCTCTTCTACAAATTTTTCCATGTAGATACCATCATTTTTAAAAGAGGCAGCAGCTTCCGTTTTTGCATTGTCGAATGCTTTTTCAATTTCGCTTTCTTCCCAAACTACTCTCATTCCTTTTCCTCCGCCACCTGCAGTTGCTTTTAATATTACAGGGTACCCAATTTCTTTCGCCTGTACTTTTGCATCATTTACGCTTGCTAATAATCCTTTACCCCCCGGAACCACTGGTACGCCGGCTTTTATCATAGTTTCCTTCGCAGTAATTTTATCCCCCATCGAATTTATCATATCAGGTGTTGGCCCGATAAATTTAATCAGATGATCGCCGCATATCTGGGCAAACTTTGCATTCTCTGCTAAAAAACCATAACCCGGATGAATTGCATCTGCATTGGTAATTTCTGCAGCAGCCATTATGTGAGGGATATTTAAATAACTATCAACACTAGGGGGTTTGCCAATACATACTGCCTCGTCAGCAAATTTTACATGAAGGCTGTCTTTATCTGCAGTGGAATAAACAGCAACGGTTCTAATTCCCATTTCTTTGC
>JANXQO010000071.1 GCA_025353485.1 Chitinophagales bacterium | reverse complement strand
GATGAGCAAATCTTTTAAGTATCCATTTTAAAAAAAGTATGATAAGAAATAACACAAGAGCAACTAACAATAACTTAATCCAAATGGGTAAGCCATGATTGTTTTCAGCCAGTTGAGAAAACTTTTGCTTAACAAATTTTCCCAAATGATTTATTTGCATCAATATTGTTAGTACAATAAAAATAAAATAACAGGCAAGATCAAAAGTTCTTTCAACCAGTACCGAACCTATGAGCTTGTTCATCGGTATTTTTTCGTAGCGGTTTAGAAGGCTGCATTTTAAAACTTCACCGGCCCTTGGCACAAATGTATTTAAAAGATACCCTGCCATTATAGAATAAAATGTATTTGCTGTGGAAGGTTTATACCCCATTGGTTCAATTAATATCTTCCAGCGAATAGCACGGCTTAAATGACTTAAAAGCGCTAAAATAATTATAGGAATAAGCAGCCAATAGTTAGCATACTTTAAAGACTCGCCAAATTGGGATTTTTGTACCGCAGTCATTTTACTAAACTGCCACCACACTAAAAATATTCCCAGCCCGAGAAAAAAAACATATTTTAAAATTGATAAAATCTTTCTTTGCATATAGCTTACAAGTTACGAATAGAAACAGGCTGATTTTTTAATAAGATATTATCTATTAATCTTACATCCCCAATAAATGCGGCAACAAGTGCAACCAATTCTGTTAAACCATTCCATTGATTTACTGTTTTTAAATTATCTGCTTCAGCAATTTCAATATAGTCAGGTTTAAAATTTTTAGTTATCAAATATTCCTCTGCTTCTTTTTTTAAATATTGTAAAGATCCCGGTTTTATTTTTTGTTGTAAAATGAGTAATGTTTTATAAATCTCTGCAGCCTGTTCTTTTTGCTGTTTATTTAATCTTAAATTTCTACTGCTCATTGCAAGCCCGCTTTTTTTCCGCAACGTGGGAGAAATAATAAGTTCAATATTAAAATTTTCTAGTTCCAAAAGCCTTTTTATCACCATGCATTGCTGGTAATCTTTTTGACCAATAAATAAATGAGTGGGATTTGTAATTTGTAATAAGCGGCATACAACCTGGCAAACTCCCTGAAAATGGCCAGGCCGGAATTTTCCTTCAAGAATAGATTGGAGGTAGCCAAGATCAAAATGTTTTTTTAGTGTTGTTCCTTCGGGATAAATTTCACTTACACCCGGTATAAACAAAATATCGCAACCATTTTTTTCTAATAAATAAATATCATTCTCCAGCGTAACAGGATATTTTTTTAAATCATCCGCATTATTAAATTGTGTTGGGTTTATAAAAATACTGCATATAGTTATTTCACATATCTCTTTACTTTTCTCTACCAAAGAGATATGCCCTTTATGCAAGGCTCCCATTGTAGGTACAAAGCCTGTTGAAGATTTAGTAAGTCTAAGTTTTTTTAACTGAGAAATTACATCAGCTGCATATTTTAATATTATCATTTTACTTTATAAGTATGCGTAAACATAGATAAGAGCACATTATTTACAGAAAATATATTGTAACTTCGCCGCTCTTTAAAAACGGTATTGCAAATTAATCTTCACTAATGTCAACAAAGAAAAGAATTTTATTTATAGCCAACGAAATGTCACCCTATTTAGAGATGACAGAGTTTGCGGAGATTGTAAATAAGCTGGCTGTAAAATCAAATGAAACAGGGATGGAAGTAAGGTGTATTATGCCGCGTTTTGGAATGATAAATGAAAGGCGCCACCGTTTGCATGAGGTAGTCAGGTTATCAGGCATCAATGTATCCATTGATGGTGATGATTATCCGTTAGTTATTAAAGTGGCTTCTTTGCCCAATGCCCGTCTGCAGATATATTTTTTAGATAACGAAGATTATTTCAAGCGTAAAACATTGTTTCATGATGAAAATGAAAAGTGGTTTGACGATAATGCTTTACGAACCGTTCTATTCTGCAAAGGGGCGCTTGAAACAGTTAAAAAGTTTGGCTGGCCCCCGGATATTATTCATTGCAGCGGATGGATGACAGGGCTTATACCCATGTATATAAAATGTGCTTATAAAAAAGAACCCGTATTCAGCAATTGTAAAATTATTTATACTATCGGCCAAAATACTTACAAAGAAAAAATGGGTAAAGAGTTTGTAAAGTTGGCAACTATAAATACAAATATTAAACCGGGTGATATCCAGGTTTATAATGAAGGATCCAATACAGCAATGTTTAGAGGAGGCGCTACGTATGCCGATGCAATAACATTTGGCGCAGAAAAAGTTGATAAAAAATTAGCTGATGAATTTACTAAAGTAAAAGGTAAGAAAGTGCTGCCATTCAATGCAGAGTCAGATTTAACAGACTATTTACAATTGTATACCGACCTTGCCGCCAAATAAAAAAATCCATTAAAAATTTATTACACTGTGGTTAGAACTAAACTCCTTTTAGCTTTTACGGCTCTTATTATTTTTTCTTTTTTTAATTGGCAGTGTACAAAAATTGATACTACTATTTTAGGCGGAGGACTTATTCCTGCAGTTGATAATGTAAACACTTTTGATACTATTATTAATGTGGTGGCTAATAATTTTGATTCGATACCTTTTGGTAAAGGATGTGTAACCATTTATCCTACGGATGACCATGCACTGGGCTACATTAATAACGATCCTTATTTTGGTACTACAAAAGCAACGATTTATACAGAGTTAAAACCACCTTCTTTTCCTTTTTATTTACCTGCGACTCCTGCAGACAGAACGTTAGATTCAATTGTTTTGGTGTTAAGTTATAAAAAAGCCTTTGGCGATAGCACCGCACCACAAAGTGAAAGTGTGCAGGTGCACGAAATAGATGTAATGAATAGTTTCTTACCTGATTCCAGTACCTGTACTTCTTATCCATTTAAATTGCCAATATTGGGCACTGCTACTTATACTCCATCGGGGTTATCTGATTCAGTAAGAGGATTTATGGAAACATCAAAAAACCAATTGAGAATTAAATTAAATAATTCTTTTGGTCTTAAATTTTTAGCACAGGATTCCTCTGCTACTTCCTCATTTTATTCTGATTCTGCATTCAGAGTTTTTTTTAAAGGATTTGCAATCATACCTGATAATACAGGCAATGCATTATCCTATTTCAACCTGGCAGATACTAATACAAAACTTGCTATTTATTACAAATACAAAAGAGCCAGCCTTACGGATACAGTAGTAATTACAAATTTTAGGCTAAATAGAGCTGCTAATACTGCAAATAATATTGTAAGAACCCGCATTGGCGCAGAAGTAAATAATTTTTCCAATGCAAATTCAAAACCCTCCGGTGATGATTTCATATTTATTCAAACTTCACCCGGCAGTTATGCCCAACTTAAAATTCCCGGTCTTACAGGGTTATCAAACCGTATAGTTCACAGGGCCGAATTGATAATAGACGAGGCTTATTCACCTTTACCACTAAACCAATATTTTAGCCCTCCTAACTTTCTTTTTCTTGATATAAAGGATACCGGTATTAATTACCTGCCGGTTCCATGTGATTTTAGTGTGGCAGGCGGCACGCCTAATATTGCAACTTACGGAGGATTTAAAACCACAGCCAAAGATGCTTCCGGAAATAACATAGCACGGTATACGTTTAATATTTCAAGGTTTGTACAGAAAATAATCAGCAATGGCAGAACAAATTCTATATTAAGATTATCGGCTCCCAATTATGTCAGCATTCCTGTCGGTTATTTTGATGATTGCAGGCAGGCAGTTCCGCCTTTTTTATTTCCTATTAATACCGTAACCTTTGGAAGTGTAAAGTTTGTTGGAGGAACTACTACAGGCACTTCTGTAAACAGGATCAGATTACGGATAGTTTATTCAAAGATTTAATTTCTTTTTTTTTATAAATGCATTTTGTGCCTTTATTGTTTAGGCATAATTTTGCACCTCAAAATAAAAAACTACATGCCTTATTTATTTACATCCGAATCAGTTAGTGAAGGACATCCTGATAAAGTTGCTGACCAGATCAGTGATGCACTAATTGATAATTTTTTAGCGTTCGATCCACAAAGCAAGGTTGCTTGTGAAACCCTTGTAACTACCGGCCAGGTTGTATTGGCAGGTGAAGTAAAATCAAAAGCTTATTTAGATGTTCAGAGTATTGCCCGTGAAGTTATCCGTAAGATCGGGTACACTAAAAGCGAATATATGTTCGAAGCAAATTCCTGCGGAGTTCTATCCGCAATTCATGAACAATCTTCTGATATTAACCAGGGTGTGGATAAAACCAATAAAGAAGAACAGGGAGCCGGAGACCAGGGAATGATGTTTGGGTATGCTACAAATGAAACGGATGATTACATGCCGCTTGCATTGGATATTGCCAATAATTTATTAAAAGAATTAGCAGTAATAAGAAGAGAAAATAAGCAGATTAAATATCTGCGCCCCGATGCCAAGAGCCAGGTTACTTTGGAATATGATGACAATAATAAACCTGTACGAATTGATGCCATTGTGGTTTCAACCCAGCATGATGATTTTGATACAGAAGAAAAAATGCAAAAGAAAATTGCTGATGATGTAAAAAAAATATTGATCCCAAGAGTAAAAGCTAAATACAAAAATTATGGTCATCTGTTTGATAATAAAATAAAATATCACATTAACCCTACAGGAAAATTTGTAATTGGTGGCCCGCATGGCGATACAGGATTAACCGGCAGAAAAATTATTGTAGATACATATGGCGGCAAAGGCGCTCATGGTGGTGGAGCATTCAGTGGAAAAGATCCAAGTAAAGTTGATAGAAGCGCCGCTTATGCAACACGCCATATCGCAAAAAATTTAGTGGCAGCCGGAGTTTGTGATGAGATATTAGTACAGGTTTCTTACGCCATTGGTGTTGCGCAACCAACCAGCATTAACGTAAATACGCACGGAACATCCAAAGTAAAATTTAGTGACGGTGAAATTGCAGAAAAAGTAAAAAGCATTTTTGATATGCGTCCATATTTTATTGAGCAGCGCTTAAAATTGCGTAATCCTATTTACAGTGAAACAGCAGCATACGGGCACATGGGCCGTAAAAATGAAATGGTGACAAAAACTTTCAGAACACCGGATGGTAAAGAGAAAAAAGTTAAAGTAGAATTATTTACCTGGGAAAAACTTGACCATGTAAGTAAAGTGAAGCAGGCGTTCGGAATAAAATAAGCCCCCTCTAAATCTTCCCCTTTAGGGGAGACTGCCGTAACCCTTTAATATTCCCTGATTTATTATTAAGTTGAGTGATAATCTTATTCCTAATTTTGAATAGTGAGAAATTTTAAACCAACAACACAACAGCACCGCCCTAAAAAAAATTCATTGATTATCGGTCAAAAAAAAGTTATTGAAGCGATGAATGCCGGTGAACAGATAGAACGAATTTATTTAGCAAATACTGTTTATGGAAAGCAGACAGATGACATAAGAAGAATTGCTGAAGAACATCTGATACCCGTAAATAAAGTTCCCATAGAGAAAATAAATGGTTTCAATATTGAAGATCACGATGGCTGTGTTGCAGTAAAAGGAAAAATAAAATACCAGGATCTGCAGCAGGTAATTTCATTTGTAGTGGAAAGCGGAGAGGTACCATTATTTTTAATTTTGGATGGCATAACCGATATAAGAAATATTGGTGCACTTGCCAGAACTGCGTACAGTTGTGGTGTTCATGCCATTATTATTCCTGATAAAGGTGTAGGCGCTTTAAATGAAGATGCAATAATAACATCTGCAGGCGCATTAGAAAATATTTCAGTTTGCAGGGTTACCAGTTTGATGAAAGTAGTGGATGATCTGCATCTTAACGGCATTAACGTTTTTGCAAGTGAAATGACAGCGGAGAAAAAGATATTTGATCTCAACTTCTCCGAGCCCTGTGCAATTATTATGGGCAGTGAAGACAAAGGAATTTTTCCGGCATTGATGAAAGTTTGTGATGAACAATTCAGCATCCCAATGGAAAATAATTTTGAATCATTGAATGTTTCTGTTGCAGCAGGAATGATATTGTATGAGGCTATGCGGCAGCGGATTTAGAATGGCCGCCATTCAGGTTATAATAATTGCTATTTATTTAAAAGTTATACCCAAATCGTAAGTCAAGGCCAAAAACAATTTCTGTTTTAAGATTACTTAAAAAAGGTCCTGCACCTAATGCAAATTGAAAATTCATTCTCTGCCCAATGGTTCTTTGCATTCCCCATTTTGGAATTAAAAGAACTCCACGTTGAAATTCTATATTGGAAACGTTTGATATGGTAAATAGATTTGGAATATAAGTTGTTGTTAATGCAAAATAATTTGCAGCGTTATACGAAATTTTCTTTTCTAATTTATTTCGCCGGTTAAAATTGTAATAATATCTTGGTTCCAATCTTATAGTTGGAGTAAAAGCAAAATACGTATTTCCATCTGAAATGAAACCCTGGCCAAAGGCACCTTCTAAACCTAATTCTGATTTAAGTGTGAACTGCCCACTTAGATGTCTTTCATAATTTATCCATGTACCAAGAAAACCAATGTCAATAGAAACAATCTCTTTTTTCAAAGATGCTTCCTTTTCTTGCGCAAAAGTTATAGTAGATAATGCTGCGAGCAAAATTGTAAAAAACGGTTTCTTCATTGCTTTATATTATGTATGGTTTATAAAGAATACAATTGTTTTTGAGTAAGATATTATTCAAAATATTTTTATAAACTATTGAGTTAATTTTTAACTGTCCTAAGCTGCTATTATATTGTATGAAGTAATGCAGCATTAATGTGCTCTTGTTTATTTTTAATAAAGCTATTTATACATCCTTAATTCCAATTATTACAGCAAATAGAGCAGCAATTGCCTTTTGATATGAATTTTCAATATCATTTCTTATCCAGATGCTTAACGGTTTTTGTTTATACTTCAGCGCCGCAACATGCTCACCACGTGCATTTACAAGAATGAGATCCGTTGGGGATGAAGAATACAGTATACAAAGAGAGTCACGATCATTTTTTAAATAGCCACCTGATATTGATACCTCAGAATTATAATTTCCGCCAGTTGCTCTGGAAGCACTTGTAAAATTCTCAATAAAAAATTCCCATTGCATAGAATCAATCCCGGTTTTTATTATTATTCCCTGAACATCCCTGTCATAACTTAACGTCATATCTTTTCCTTCATTATTCTTACTTAGCATCTTGCTCATGAAGGTCTGCCTTTTTTCTTTTGATATTGATGATATGGAAAATGCCGCTTCTGTTGTATCTGTATTTGTAGCAAGCTGCAGTTTATAAGATTTGGTTTTTTCAATAATTAAAAACTTACTTTGTTCAATATGAACACCTGCACTTGAGATATCGTAATCTAAGGCAGTACCGTCTTTGGTTTTCTTTTTAATAACCGGGGAATTAATTTTCCCCACATCAATTGTTGTAAAGTTGCCAAACTCGGGTTTGGATAAACCAAACAATCCCTTGTTTTGTTTCACAGTCCATTTTTCACTCCTGGCAAATAATATAGAATCTTCATTTACCTGGCAAATGCCCGTTAAAAAAAAGAAACAGAATATTACTATAGAAAATCCATTAAGAAAATATTTAGGTTTCATGTATTTAATTTCTATTTGAAAAATATTGAATGGATATATTTATTGCAATGTCAGATTTAATAACTCTTCCTGGAAATCATAAAACACCTGTCGCAAATTGCTTTTTGAATCGGTTCCATAATTTATCAAAAATATATGGGTAACATTTTTATTAGGGAAATAAAATAAATTTGCAGTGTAACCTACGTCCCTTCCTTTATGACCGTAACCAAAATTAATCCCCCAGCTTATAAATGACTTTTGAATGCCATAGCCATAATAATTATCACCATCCGTTTTTCCAAAGGTTCTCATGATATTCATTGACTTAACTGTAAGTAAGGTTTGTTTTAAAAATAAGGCATCAGCAAATTTATACAGATCAAACACATTTGAATAAATACCACCATAGCCGTTGCCACTGCCGGTTACAATGTTGCTTACGTTAACAAGAGTATTGTTATTGTATAGATCAAAATATCCTTGGGCAACTGTATTGGGCAATACATCATGTGGTTGATAATAAGTGTTTGTAAGTTGTAATGGATTAAGAATATATTTTTTCAGCAAGTCACTATGTTTTTTTCCAGTGGCTGCTTCAATAACGAGTATTGTTAAAATTGTATTGGTGTTAGAATATATAGCCGTGTCGCCGGAATGAAACACTGCAGGTTTGTTATAAATAAATTCCAAGAGTTCTTCGGGTTTCCAAACTTTATTAGGATCATTCAATACTGCCAAATAAAAAGCATCCTGTTCAATAACATCAGGCACTCCTGTTTCATGCTTCATGCACTGGCCTAATGTTATTTCATTTCCGTTTGCTAGTTTATCTGTAATGGAAGCCGGCAACCAGTTACTGATTTTAGTATTAAGAGCTTTATATCCAAGCCCTGTAGTTGCAGAATCTTCTATTAGTTTAAAAACAAGAGTTCCAATAAATAGTTTGGTTATGCTGGCAACTTTAGAAACCTGTCCAACTTCAAAAGGAATATTTTTTTCAATATCTGCTTTCCCAATTGAGCCGGCCCATGTTCCATTTGCATCATTAACCAAAAGAGAAATTCCAGGTAAACCTTTCTGATGATATTTTTCAAGCAAGCTTTTTAGAGCAATATTTTTCGGGTGCTTACTGCTTGTATCGGCCCAGAGGATTGAGATTGATGATATTTGTGTTGGCTGTATCTGTGCTTTTTTACAGGCTGATGCTGCAATACATATGTATAATACGAGGATGATCTTTTTCATGTTTTATTTTTTAGATTTTAAAGAGATACTAATTCCGATTAGCAAATTATTGTAGGGTAATACAGGTACGTAAGCTTTTATAAATGGCATCTGCAGCATTTGTTGCCATGTGAGAAAAACATTTATTGGTTTTGCAGAAGCAGGATTGAATATGTGTGATACGCCAATATTAAAGACCCCTATTGCCTGCATTCTGCCAACGCCTTTGCCATTTTTATATTCTCCATTACCTTGTAATTTGAGTTGGGCAGTTGTCGGTATTGAATGCATATAACCTGCGCCGATAGCAGTTTGTACAGCCCACCTTTGTGAAAACTTATAGCGGTATCCAAAATCAGTGTATAGTGGTATTGCATGTTGCACAAACCTGTGATAGAAATAAGCAAGTTTAATTTCCTGGTACCAGTCATGTTTGTTTTTAGTTTTCCAATTGCAGGAATAGCCAAGTTCCACACCGGGATGTTGTATGTCTGTAACAAGGCTTCCAAATTGTGTGAATGGTTTTGCCGTAGCTGCGTTCATAAAAGCAATGCTTACTTGTTTATTTCTTTGCGCTGATGCATGCATTGAAAATAAAAGTGCCAGCATGTAAAAGAAAGTTTTCATTGTTTTAAAGTTTAAGATTATTATAATTAACTAAATGATGCAAGCCCGGGCTTTAGTTGTTTTAAAGCTTTAGCTATTTTAGTTTTTGCTTTTTTAAAACTATTATAATACCTGTCACGAATATTAATATTGCCACTTCTGTCTAATGCAATTGTTGGTACGTTTTTTAATTGCCCACTTATGTTTGAATATTCTCTCCATTCGCCAATACGTTGCCAAACGGGTGCATACACCCTATCCTTAAATCTTTTGTTCAGTGGATATCCTGCAAACCCAAACTTGTTAGTAAAAATTCCTGGCTTTGCCATTACCCAACTTTCACTCGCATAAATAGAAGATTTTGTAAAAATATTTCCAAGTCCTATCATTAAAGAGTCACCATTCATTCTAAAGGCAGGCGTGCTGTCAGTTGCGGGAAAATAAAAATCAGCGCCGGCATAACATGAACCTAATCCTACCTTAGTTTGCTCATCACAAAACAGAGCAATTTTTTGTAAATTCTTTATTGCATTACTGTCGGTAATATTTTTAAAGTTGAATTGATCTGTTCCAACCCGAAATGAAGAATACCTGTTACCATAATGCCCATGAGAATCGAACCAAAGATTTTTTATCATTTTGTTTTTGGCAATTAAAATATTTTCAATTTTCATCGCTGCATCCTCGGAGGATTCGGCTTTGATGACATATAATTTTTTGTGATGGAAAAAGCTTTTTATCCTTGCCCTCATTAAAGTATAAAAAGATAATAAATCCAATTTTTTGCTTTTCTCCTTAGTGAAAACAAAGAAGTTTATCCGTCCATTATTTTCTTTTTGCAGTTTCTCAGAAGGAATAACCTCCCGATTATTTTCAGCATTACTTAGAAGGTTTTCTGATAACTGACATTTAGCCGTAAGCTCAAAAATTAAAACAATTGTAATTAGTATTATCTTTTTCATAACGAAAATTTTAGTTGTTATTCAATTTCCAGACAAACATAGAATCACTCAAACCTGATTACTAATTGATAAATCTCATCACCTTCTGTACTGTAGCGAATTATCTTTTTTAATTATAGCTTTTCATAAGAGCGAATTGATACCAAATAAAATTCCTTAATTTATAGTGTTTGGTACGGGTTATCCGTAAAGAATGACATAACCGTTATGGAAAATCCGTAAATTTATTTTCTATGACTGAAACTGATCTGCAGAAAGAGTTATTTATTTCTATTAAAAATGCTCTTCCTTCTCATATTTCTTTGGTGGATTCATTGGCTGATCTCCTGAATCTAAGCTATGACAGCGTTTATCGCCGTATCCGTGGCGAGAAGCCGATCTCTTTAAACGAGCTTAAAGTTTTATGCGAACATTTCCATTTATCTCTTGACCAGGTTTTACAGTTTAAAACTGAATCAGTTGTTTTTGATGCACCGGAAATAAATGGTTCAGATCCTGATTTTAGGACATATCTGAAAGGTGTTCTGAAACAAATGAAATATTTTAATTCATTTGAAAAAAGGGAAATGCTGTATCAATGCAAAGATGCCCCGGTTTTTTATTTTTATCTTTTCCCGGAGATAGGAGCTTTTAAAACATTTTGCTGGGTAAAAACTGTATTAAATGATAGCGTATACAAGGATAAAGTTTTTTCTCTTGAGGAATTCTCTTTTGATGATTGCTACCAGATAGGCCAAACAATTATTAAAGAGTATAGTTATTTACCCTCAACAGAACTCTGGAATTTAGAAACTTTTAACAGCACCATCAATCAACTGGAATACTACAGGGATGCAGGCTTGTTTAAAACAAAGG
The DNA here is from genome assembly GCA_025353485.1 of Chitinophagales bacterium. Classification (GTDB taxonomy): domain Bacteria; phylum Bacteroidota; class Bacteroidia; order Chitinophagales; family Chitinophagaceae; genus Ginsengibacter. Next base: position 38,844 of record JANXQO010000071.1, on the reverse strand, counting down.
AAGATTTTATTACAGTAATAGATTCATTTAATAAAATGCTGGATCATTTGCAGGAGCAGGCTAATGTTGGATTTAAGTTTATGCCCGGCACGACCGATATTAGCCACAAAGCGCCATTTAAATTTTATATAAATGAAGTGCTTCTCGGAAATAATACATTTATTCTTGATCTGGATGATCAGCGGCTTTCAATCATTACTTACAATGCATTAAATTATCTTATTACAAAAGATGTACGGTTCGTCAAAAAACTACTACAAGGGTTTAATACACTTGTTAGCAAAGCAACATTAATTAGCGGTACAGGTGAAAAAGAAAGGAATAAATTTTTTAGAGTGCAGCGTGAAAAAATTTTGCAATTGATAAAATAAGTAAATGCAGACTGTTATTTATCACTTTCACAAAATTTCTAAATATGCGATTTTCTGTATTATTCGACTTTAGTTTCTACATTTTCTTTCTTTTTTTCCGTTGGGTTACTCATGTGTTTAATTATTCGTATAAGAAAAAATATTATCAGGAAAGTTCCTGCTACCCCAACGATCACTGCCAAAGCCTCAGAACCTGCGCAGCCTATGCTGCATGATAATGCCGCTAAGCCCCCTAATAAACCAAGTGCTATAATCACCGAAAGAATAATCAAAAGTGTTTTATCACCTTTTGAAGTTTCTTTATCATGCTTAATTGTCTTTATCTGGTTTTTTATAATCCGTAGTTTTTCTCTTTGACTAAGTTTGCTAACATCAATTCCCTTAATGCCTGCGATGAAATTTTTAATAAGAGGAATATTATAAATAGATGAGTCCTTTGAAAGGTCTGTTATATTTGAAGCATTTGCAGATTCGGTTTTTATGAATAAATGTTCCCAATTATTACCTGCATAAATGATCATTAAAAAAGTAACAGCACCTAAAGAAAAATCAGAAAATTTTCTCCGGACATACAATGTTACAGATGAAAATCTTTTTTTTGTGTTCTTATCAGGATACCATATCCAAAGTACTATCGTACAAATAATAGCAACGATAAAGTAAACCTGCGGAATAATAACATTTATTTCCTTTAATAATTTACCGGTAAATATTCCAATAATATTCAGCAAAATATAAATAAGAATAATAAGCAGCCTGGTTTGCCAAATATGTTTTTTTGCCCAGTAAGAAATTTTTTTCATGATTTTTTAGTTTTGGAATTATAAATTAATACTTATTCCTAAAGAAACAAACTGTTCTTTAATATTTATATGTGGATTAAAAAATACATTTTCATTTTTTAGTATGAGGTTGGCCTTTGTTTTATTTTTTCCTGCGGAAATAAATAATGGTATACTGCCAAGCATTGCGCCTGCACCTGCAATTGCCAGTATAGGGCCTGCAGTTGAATGTTTATATACTACAGGCTTCGGAGTTACAAAGCCTATTGTAAAAATGGTAGTGATAGTTGCTGCCACATCCTGACTTGTATTCCAGCTTGCATCATGCGATATGATTGCTAATCCTGCTATTGCAATTCCGGCGCCGCCGCCAAGCATAATCCATGCAGTTGTTTTTTGTTTTTTAGATTTTTGAAAAAGTGAACTTGCATCCACTTTATGCGTATTGGTATTTAAAGTTGTATCACGCATTTGTCCGTTGGCTTTTGAAAATAATATGCAAAGGCTGAGGCAGATAAATAAATTCTTTTTCATATTAGTTTTGGGTTAAGGTTTATTCAATTGTATTCTGTTTAACAATGGCATTTATAAAGAGTTTTCAGATTTTTATCTAATCATGCGAATAGTTTTTTCAAAAAATTTCACACAGGTTTCTGGCCAAGATCATTTGAGGAAAAATTATCTATTCCGTTTGTTGTGGTTTGGTTTAAAAAAAAATCCTAAAAAAAGACCATTGCTGTCATGTGAAGGATTTCTTTTTATGCCTGCTATATTTCCATTCGATAAATGAAAATGCCTTATGCTTAATTGTAATGAGAATCGGTTATTGCAATTAAATGTTGCCCCGATACCATATTTTGAAGTCAGATTGAAATTAGTTCCGGTTCTTGCTGTATCAGCTTCCCAACCGGTTCCTGTTAAAGGAAATTGATTCAGGCTATAACTTATCCCTGCTCCATATTCAAAATATAAAGATGTTTTTTTTCTTCTGTAAGGATACCATCTTGCAAAAGGCCTGATCCCAAAACACCAAGTGTTGTTTACTTCATCTTTAAAATGGGAGGTGTTCCAGCCCACACCCACACTCATCCATTTTCTTATGTCATACATAAATCCAATATCATTTTGAAATGCACCTGTATAGGGCCATTTATAACCGATACTAAAACCTGTTTCATAATAGGCTGATATTTTTTTTAGAAAAGAGGAATCTTTCTTTGTGAAAATAAGAGAAGCGGCAACAGTTGCAGATCCCCACACAAATCCAAATGCGGTCGATAATTCCAAAGGCTTTAGACCTAATGGATCCTGGTACCATTTGGTAAAAGGAGGATATGCCCCCGGTGTTTGACATTCACTCACTTCAGTAAATAAACAGGCACCTGTAAAAAAGAGAACTAAAATAATCTTTGTTCTATATTTCTTGTACATATTGGTAATTGTTGATTGCTGAATAACCAACCTGTCAGCATAACCATTCAACTCGTTTTATTTTTTATCCTGTGTATTAAAGCGTATGCAAAAGCCAATGGAAAAATTGCCATTTGCTTTATATAGATCCGGATTGGTTAGATCAGTTGAAAAAGAATAGCCAGTGTGAAATTGAAAGTTTTTCCAACCGACACGAAATACAAACCCAGGTTCCCAAACAATATGAAAGGGTTGGTCATACAGACCTTTTAACTGGATTGCACTAAAAGGTTCTCTATCAGTATTAAAGGAAGTATCCATTACCTTTAAATTGACACCGGCAAATTTTGAAACAAATCCAAATTGCACATTTTTTTTCTCATCACTTATAGCAATAGCCGGTTGAAGAAAAAAATGAGTGAGATTTATCCTGGAAGAACCGGTTGCATGCGTATTGGATATTTTGCCATTTCCAAAGCCGGCATATGTTTCAAAATGCAGATTTTTGGCTAATTGTGTTACGAAACCGGAACCCAGTTCAAACCGGTTGTATTTTGCATAATCGATGTTATCACTACTACGATTGCCTGCATAAGAATAACTCCCAATTATACCCACATGATTTCCCGGCATGAAAGAGGCCTGCACCTCACCGCCGGAATGTTTTGAATCAGATGTGCGCATTAGGCTGAAGTTCATGTCACCTTTTTTGGAATGCAATGGGGTGCTGGGTGCAGAAGGAATATAGTATAAATTCTCTTTTTGTCTTGCTTCGGCTACGATGTAAGGATCAGAAACTATGCCCCCGGGATAGCATGAAACAAGGCTAACAACGGCTACTGCAGCAATGCACATTAAAGGAAGGTATTTAAGATTCTTTTTCATGTTTTAATTTTTATGGTTATATATATAAGAACTTTATTTTTTATGATATGCTATTTTGCCGATTGCATAAATTTTTTCAATCCACTTAATCTACGCTGCTGATGTATTTGGGTTATATCAAAAATCTGATTGTCTTTAGATAGCTGCAGATATACTTTTCCATCTTCTTTAAATTTGATATTATCATTTGTATTCCCAATAGAAACATTCAAAGCTTCTATGTTAACATCTCTAAACGGTTGAACAATTCCTTCACCCATTTTTGTATCTAATGGTTTGTGCAGTTGGATAGCTGGTGACTTACAAGCAGATGAGAAAAACATTGGCAGAATTATTCTTATTAAAATAAAGGTTTTCACTTTTTAATTATTATTTATGAACCTGGTAAACAGGCTTGTATGTTTTAATCATTTACATTGAGGTAATGCAGCAGGGTAGCTGGTTGAATAATTATTTTTGCTCCAGCAGTTATTATTTCCTGAACCATCCCATAAAAGATCAACCCCCGGAAATGGTAAACCTGCAGGTACTGCAGTACCATTATTTGAAAGGTCATTCTTCTCAATTCTTGTCCCATCAGGATTCGGTTCTATATCAGCAAAGGCAGCAGGAGGTATGCCGGCAATTAAGCCAAGTACCAAAGTGCTAACGGTAGCAATACCTGTAAAATGGTTGCCCGTAACTGTGTTGTTTTTTGCAGTGGTTTGATCTGTACCTACAATAAGAATCCCAGAACCGCTTGGAACAAATGCTTCGAAGCCTCCGCCGGGTACTGCAAAATTTACATGATTGTTGTCGTGCACATCATTCTTGGTGAGGGTTATATCAGTAGAAGATTTAACTGTTAATCCGGGAAGCAGCACCACCAATATTCCGCAGACATTGTTGTAACTATTATTTTTAGTTGCTTCTATGTGGGAGCAGTTTTCAATTTCTATCCCGTTCACATTGGCAAATGCATCATTTGAGTTAACTACAACATTTGTAGATTGGCCAACATAAATTCCTGTATCTGTATGACCGGTAGATATGCAATTCTCGATTACACCATTACTAGAGAAAACAGGGAACAGTCCATACTCTCCGTTGTTGATGGTGGTTACATGCGATAACAGGAAATGATCAACATGCGAAAGATATACGCCATTTTCTTTGAAATTTTTTACCGTAACATTTGTTAACTCAAAACCATCTCCGTTATCATTTACGGTGATACCATTTTCTTCACCGCCAGGATTTTGAATGATCACTTCCTGGCCCTTTTTGCCTAAACCGATCAGTTTTATCCCTGGCTTGTTTACAGTAACGTCTTCATAATAAGTGCCGGGTTCTATATTTATTACAGCACCAGGCTTTGCAGCATCTACAACAGCCTGGATAGAACCTCCTGAATGCACTACATAATCAGCTGATTTTGCATTTTTTAAATTTGCAGGATCATTGGATGGCAATAAAGTATCCTGTAAGTTTTGCGGTGATTCTTTTTTACAGGAGAAGAAAAACAGGGCAATAATCATTGCCAGGCCGAGGCCTAAAAGATTAATTGACTTTTTCATTTTTGTATTTTTAAGGTAAAAAAACTTTATCAACTCAAACCTACAATCATCAAAAGCCGAATGCTAATTGCTTTATACTACCTACTAATCAGGTTTAGTAATTCATCCTTACATTTTAAATAAACCAGTAATGAACAATTGATTTATACTAAGAAATGCATGATTTGTAAATGCATTTGTATTTTTTACTAAAAGAATTTTGTGCTATTTGCAATTTTTGCTAAACAAAAAGAGAAGGGAAGGTTTATAGACTAACCTCAATTGAATAGCTAAAAAAATTGGACAATCCCAGATAATAAAAGTAATTTTTTACTAAATTAAACTTAGCTTTCTAAATAATTATCAAAGCCTATTGCAATGGATTCTAACGATTCACAACAGGTTTTTTTCCAACATATAAAAGCGCTATTGCCTCCTCATCTTTCCATGGTTGATGAAGTGGCAGAAGTATTAAACATCAGTAACGATAGCGCCTACCGCAGAATAAGAGGAGAAAAGCCAATTGGCCTTGAAGAAATAAAAAAACTCTGTATTCACTACAATATATCTTTAGATCAGTTCATGCATTTGAATTCAGATTCTGTTTTATTTACAGGCAAGCTTGCTAACAGAACAAATTTTTCAATGGAATTATATCTTCGAAATTTCCTAAGTCAAATGCAAATAGTTAATTCCTTTCCGGAAAAGGAAATATATTATTGGGCAAAAGAGATACCCCTTTTTAGTTTTTATCAATTTCCTCAACTAACAGCATTCAAATTTTTTTTCTGGATGAAAACTGTGCTCGAATATTCTGAATACAATAAAACAAAATTTATTTTTTCAGATTTTGATGAGAATCTTTGGCCAATAGGAAAGAAAATACATGAGGCCTATATGCAAATCCCATCAACAGAAATATGGAACAAGGACAATATAAATGCTTATATCCAGCAGATTGAATATTATAAAGAAACTAATGTTTTTAATTCTAAAAATGATATTATTATATTATACGAATGTCTGGAAAAAATGATTGATCATATTGAGGCACAGGCCGAGGCAGGTTATAAATTTGACAATAATACAAAAGTGAGCAAAGACGCTTTTTTCAAAGTGTATGTTAATGAGTTTGTCGTTGGCGATAATACAGTTATAGCAGTCCTTAATAAAAAACCGGTAGTGTTCTTAAATCATTCTTTTATCAATGTTACCAGTACAAAAGATGCGATTTTTTGTGACTATATGTTTGAGTATTTTCAGACTTTAATACGCAAGTCTACATTGGTAAGTTCAGTAAGTGAAAAGCAGCGCAGTAGTTTTTTTACTTCCATGCGTGAAAAACTTGAACGAAGTAAAAAGAGAGTATTGAGCTAATAATTTTAAGAATTAGTAATTTGAAAAATAATGTCTTATGTAAAAAGTATTTCTTAACAAACTGTATGCTTATTGTAATTAATTGTTGCTAAAATTTATTGCATGGGATCTGCCGATTCACAACAGGTTTTTTTTCAACATATAAAGGCGCTGCTGCCGTCTCATCTTTCAATGGTGGATGAAGTGGCCGATATTTTAAATATAAGTAACGACAGTGCTTACCGCAGAATAAGAGGAGAGAAGCCCATTACTTTGGAAGAAGTAAAAAAACTTTGCATCCATTATAAAATTTCTCTTGATCAGTTCATGCACCTGAACTCAGACTCTGTGGTATTTACCGGCAAACTTGCTGACAGAACAAATTTTTCATTTGAATTATATCTCCAGGATTTTCTACACCACATGCAAACAATAAATTCATTTGAAGAAAAAGAAATGTACTACTGGGTAAAGGATGTTCCTATCTTTTATTATTACCAGTTTCCTGAACTGGCTGCTTTTAAATGCTTCTTCTGGATGAAAACTGTGCTTGAATATCCTGAATACAATAAAAACAAATTTAATTTTTCAGGTTTTGATGATAATCTTTTGAAGGCAGGAGAGGAAATTTTAGAGACTTATAATAACATTCCATCAACTGAAATATGGAATGTTGATAATATAAATACTTACATCCAGCAAATTGAGTATTATAAAGACACCAATGTTTTTGCTTCTAAAAATGATATTATAACCCTATATGAATGTCTTGAAAAAATGGTTGACCATATTGAGGAGCAGGCTGAGGCCGGTTATAAATTTAACAGCAATGCAAAGGGAAGTAAAGGCGCCCCGGTTAAAATATACGTTAATGAATTTATTATTGGAGATAATACTGTAGTGGCTGTACTCAATAAAAAACCGATAGTGTTTTAAATCATTCCTTTTTAAATATTTGCAGTACACAGGACTCCGTTTTCTGTGATTATATGTTTGAATACTTTCACAAATTAATTCGTAAGTCTACATTAATAAGTTCTGGTAGTGAAAAACAACGGAGTAGTTTTTTTACACCGATAAGAGAGAAAATTGAGCTGCGGAAAAAAGCAGTATCATTATAAAGTATAAAGGTTTGGCCGGAGTTTTCGCATATTCCTCTCCATCTTACGATGTGCTTTTTTTTGAACCATGTAAGGTTCATCCTGTATTAATATATCTCCTTTGTTAGATAAATAAATTGTATTAATAATTTCTATCTGATGATTAATAGCAGAATATCTATGCCATTCACCCATGCTTTTCCATGCGGGTAAAAAAATAGTGTCCTTATATTGTTTATCTAATGGATAGCCGGCTAATGCATTCTTGCTTCCCAATATCCAGGGCTTTGCCATCACCCAGCTCTTACATGCGTAAACTGTTGAGCCTTTAAAAATATCTGCCATTCCTTTAAGCAATGAATCTCCGTGCATATTTTCATATTTACCATTTCTCAGCACAGGAAAATTAAAATCAGCAGCTGCATAACAGGCACCCAAACCTATAATAGTATTGGTGTTACAAAAAGAAGCAATTATTTTAAGGCCTGAAAGGTGATCGCTGTCTGCAATATTTTTATAATAGTATTCATCGCATCCTATCATAAACGATGAATAACCTTTTCTGTATTTTCCATGAGAATCGAACCATAAATTATTAATTGCATAATGATGTTTGGTTACTAAAGCAGCTATTTTTTTCCCGGCATCTGCGGTAGAGGTAACCAAAATAACTTTTAGTTTTTTGCTATGAAACAATGCTGTTAACTTAGTTTGCCAAACAATTATCCGGGTTACAATATCAAAATATTTATCTTTTGAAATTACATAAATATTGATGCCGTTTTTAGGGTGATAAAAGGATGAGATTTGTTTGTATAAAGTATCATTGAAACTATTGCCGGCAGCCTTACTGTCAAAATAAATTAAGAAGAAAATAAAAAAGATGAGGAGGTACTTTGTATAGCTCATAGATAATTTTTCTTTGTCATTTTTCAATTCCAAAATTACATCCATTATTTATTTTAATTTGCAAACTTTATAGTTGATGAAGAAAATTTAAAAAGTATGTTAAGCTCTGCAAAGGATACTATTTCTCAATCTCCTCTTAAGGGGAGCAGGGGGTTACATCTTATTGAATGCCCCAGGGATGCTATGCAGGGCTGGAAGCATTTTATTCCAACCGAAAAAAAAATTGAATACATAAATGCATTACTTAAAGTAGGTTTTGATACAATTGATTTTGGAAGTTTTGTTTCGCCTAAAGCAATACCACAAATGGCGGATACCAAAGAAGTGCTGAAAGGGTTAAAAGTTGATAAGTTGAAAACTAAATTGCTTGCCATTGTTGCCAATGTACGTGGCGCAGAAGAAGCTGTAATATTTGATGAAATTACTTACCTGGGTTTTCCATTTTCTGTTTCTGAAACTTTTCAACAAAGAAACACCAACAGCTCTGTCGAAGAATCGCTGGGAAGAGTAGAGCAAATACAAAAACTTTGTATAAAAAATAATAAGCAATTGGTTATTTATATTTCAATGGGATTTGGAAATCCTTATGGTGATATTTATAATGAAGAAATAGTAATGCTATGGGCTGATAAACTAACAGGGATGGGAATAAAAATTATTTCAATGGCTGATACCGTTGGATTGGCAACACCGGCGCAGGTTTTATCTGTTTTAAATAAATTAATTCCTCAATATCCTGAAATAGAAATTGGTGTTCATTTACATTCAACAGTAACAAACCGGAAACAAAAAATTGATGCAGCATTGCAGGCAGGCTGCAAAAGATTTGATGGCGCTTTAAAAGGAATAGGAGGATGCCCTATGGCCAATAATGAGTTGGTTGGTAACATGAATACCGAATTTATGATACCGTATTTTGAAGAAAAAAACCTTTTGCCGGATATAAATAAAGAGGCATTGCAGCATGCACTCAGTCTTGCCAATAAAATTTTTGTGTGATGCTGTTGCGAATAACAAAAAATTATGACAAGCCACATATAATATTATACCGCAGGGATGACGGTTCTGAAACATGGATGTATGCTGAGGACTTTTTTGTTCGTCACGATCTTAGTCATTATTGCCTTGAAAAACTTTTGGGATATACAACAGCTTTTATGGGTATGCTAAACAATGGCATGGATGTAAAGGATTTTGAAGACCGTGATAAAAGAAAACAAATGATACTTAGCAGGGAAGCATTGTATGCCGAAAATATAGCTAACTTATTTTTAATGGAAATTGCGCAGGGAAATTTTAAAAATTTTAATTTAATCGCTAAAGAATCTTTTGAATCATGGAACAGGGAATTTCCTGCACCTGTACTTTTGGAAAATGATATTACCAGGATCCGTGAATTACTAAGAGCGTTATTAAATTCGTGGAAAGAATTGCCTCCGGGTAAAATTATAGAGCTTTCATTTTAAAAATAAAAAAATATTTTTTTTCTGCAGAAATTATTTAGGAGTAAAACTTTTTAAAATATCAACCGCTGTCTGCAAAGAATTGCTTTGATATTGTAACCAAACATAAAAACTTATATTGCTGTAATCAGGGTCTACCAGTAACAATAATGTTGTTGGCAATCCGCTGGGCGCTACGCCATCAATATACACTCCCCAATATCTATTTAAATTACTCATGTATTGTACGTCTTTTTTATAGGTAAGATCGTTTTGGCGTGACCAGTCTCTTAAAGCATCTTTCAATTCTTCGTATGATATTTTGGCTCCCTTTTTTGGATAAATAGTGAGATACAATTTTCCATTTCCTGCGGCAAACTTACTGCTGGTATTCTCGTCAATTTTAAAATCAACAGGTGCCTTAAACTGCATTTTATAATCACTCCAGCTCCATGTTTTTAACTGGGCTGTTACAAAAGATGATATAAAGCAAAAAATGAGTAGGGGAAGATTTTTTTTTATACGCATAAAAATTATTTTTTTGAGTAATTATTATAAAAATACATTTCTATTTTCTTATTTCAAAAAGTGTGGAGAAAATAAAATATATAATGATGTGCGTCTAAAAAATATGGACACCAAAACTTTCTCTGCCCAATACATCCTGCCATTGGGTAATGAGGTTTTTATATTCTATACCAACCTGGCGTATCTTTCTGTCGAGATCGTAAAGTCCGAGAGAGTTTACAATGCCATCTTCATTACGCAAAGCGCTATCCCAATCAACCTGGTCAATAAGGCTATACCAGGTAAAACCAACGATGGGCACACCATCCTGTTTTAACCGATACACATTTGCCCATTGCTTGCGCAGCCAGTGTACTGAAAATGGTTCTGTAATATTAGTTTCAGTGTGCATTACGGGCAACCTGTAGCGCCGAAAATACTGGTGAGTGATTACATAATATCCAAAGATCTCTCCTGCCGGGCTTGTACTGCCATTGGGATGTACCATGTGCTCATTGGTTATATAATAATCATTCCCCATTATGCAACGGCTTTTATCTTTCATCTGGTTATGGTGAAACCACATGTATTCCTCATCCGTCATTCCGTTTTCCATTAAATATTTATAGGTGGTTACATCTACTGAATGGCCGTAGGTAAGATCAAGAGAAAGAAATCTTTTTTGGTTTAAAAAATCACACTGGGGCTGGCAGGTTGGGTCTTCGGCATGAAAATATTCTGATGATTCACTCTGAATAAAAAACACATCAGGCTGAACTTTTAAGATAGCCTGTGAAGCAAGCACATTTGCTTTGCATAAATGTTTTAACGCTGTTACAAAAGATCGTTCATCGCTTTTACATTCATTCCACCAGCCATATTGCCCGCTAAACATTGCAGCAATAAATATTTCGTTTATGGGTGTATAAAACTGTAAGTAAGGGTAACGCTTTGCAAATGCTTCAGCATATTCTGCAAAATAATGTGGCCACTCAGGGTTTTGAAAATTTCCTAACCAGTCGGGAATTCCAAAGTGACAAAGATCTACAAGAGGGATAATGCCCAGCTCTTTCATTTCATTAAAAACTTCATCACTAAAACTCCAGTCGTATTTACCCGGCCCCTGGTGCAGGGAGAAATAGGGAGGCCCGTATCGCAGATGCTCTATGCCCATTTCTTTTGTAAGCCTGAAATCATCTTTCCAATATTTATAATGACCGGTTTTTTCCATTTCATCTATCCGCTTAATAGTTCCATCCGCCAATGTAATAGTGGGATAGCTGTTCTCAATGCCGGTAGCAAACATGAATTTGTTTGTGCTCATTTCAAATTTTTTTATTTAATCCCTTTCAGGGTTTGGGGTAATATAGCAATGCCCGTTCCAAGTATCAACGATTAATAATTTGTATAAGTATAAAATAAAAATGTGTGAGAAAATATTTTATGGTTTGAAGTACAATTTTAGTAAAAAAAATTGTAATCATGTAACCATGTCATGCTTAGAATTTAGGAAACATATTTGCATACATTATCCGGATATATAATTCATGAAAAAAAAACTAAGCGATATCCCGGTAAGCGTTCTTGATCTTGCAACAATTGTACAGGGAGATATACCTGCAGATTCTTTTAAAAAAAGTTTGCAGGTCGCTAAGCGTGTGGAGCAATTGGGTTACAACCGCTATTGGTTTGCCGAACATCACAATATGGAAAACATTGCCAGTTCTGCCACATCGGTATTGATCGGTTATATAGCAGCAGGCACTTCTTCTATTCGTGTTGGTTCCGGCGGAGTTATGCTTCCCAATCATTCACCACTAATTATAGCCGAACAATTTGGAACATTAGAATCTCTATACCCCGGAAGAATTGATCTTGGATTAGGGCGTGCCCCTGGCACAGATCAACTTACTTCTTTTGCCTTGCGTAGAAATTTAAATGATTCTGTTGATGATTTTCCGCAGGATGTAATTGAACTCAAAAATTATTTGGCGCCACGAAGTGGTGATGCCAGGGTTCGAGCGATACCCGGTGAAGGTACTCAAGTGCCTTTATGGCTTTTAGGTTCCAGTACTTACAGCGCACAACTGGCTGCAGCGTTGGGTTTTCCTTTTGCATTTGCAGCTCATTTTGCACCTGCGCTTTTGCAGGATGCATTAAAATTGTATCGCCACAATTTTACTCCTTCTGAGCAATTGCAACAACCATATTCAATGGCCTGCATAAATATAATTGCTGCAGATACAGATGAGGAAGCACAATATCTCGCCACTTCTTTTTACCGGTTGGCATTAGGTATTGTTACAGGAAAACGAAAACCTTTGCAGCCGCCGATTGAGAGTATGGAAGGAGAATGGAGTGATTATGAAAGGGCCTCAGTAATGCATATGATGCAATACACATTCATCGGCAGTGCAAAAACTGTTCATGAAGGATTACAAAGTTTTTTAGATGAAACAAGTGTTGATGAAATAATGGTTGCATCTTACATTTATGATAATGATGCTAAAATTCATTCTTACGAATTGATAGCGCCATTTTTTAAAAAGCAGGATTACAAAAATTAAAATTATTTTTTATGTGGTGGATATACGCTTTACTATCTGCACTGTTTGCAGCACTAACAGCCATCTTTGCAAAAGTTGGTATTAAAGGAGTTGATACAGATCTGGCAACGGCAATCCGTACCGTTGTTATTTTAATTCTTGCCTGGGGCATTGCTTTTTTTAGAGGAGGTGTATCTACTATCAATACTTTAACGAAGCACAATATTATTTTTCTTTGTCTTTCCGGGGTTGCTACAGGATTGTCGTGGATATTTTATTTTAAAGCTTTACAATTAGGCAAGGTTTCGCAGGTGGCGCCTGTTGATAAAATGAGTGTTGCGATAGCCATAATTTTAGCGGTGGTTTTTTTGGGAGAACCATTAACAATGAAAACTGCTATTGGAGCGCTGCTAATTATCGGAGGGACATTTGTTTTAATTTTTTAAATAAAAATTAATGCACTCTATCCCCTCTAACTTCTAAATTTTTTATTACCTCGGCCTCGTAGGCAAGCCATTCTTTCCATCTTGCTCTTACTTTTTCTTTAGGCAGATAGGTTTCAGCTAATGTTATAAATAATGTGTAATGGCCTGCTTCGCTTTCCATAAACTTCCTGTAAAAATTTCGCATGTATTCATCCTGCAATCCTTCGCTTAATCTTTTAAAACGTTCACAGCTTCGGGCCTCTATCAATGCCATTGTTAGGAGAAGGTCTAAAAATCTGTCTTCTGCATGGCCGCCCTTTTTTTGAAACTCCAACAATTTATTTACATATTCATCTTTGCGCTGTTTGCCTAATTGTAAATTTCTTTTTCTTAATTCTGCAAGCACCAAACGAAAGTGTCCCCATTCTTCTGTTACAATAGGAGAGAGGTCGTTCACCAGTTGATCTTTATCATTATATTTTGTGATAAGTGAAATGCAGGTGTTGGCGGCCTTCTGCTCGCAGTATGCATGATCAGTTAAAATGTCTTCTAAAGAAATACCTGCAAGATCAACCCATCGTGGATCTGTTGGCAATTGCAATCCTAAAATATTTTTTGTATCCTGTGAAATTTCCATCATCAAAAATACTTACATCTTATTACTGATTACTTTTTTACTTATTTTACATTGCCAAATAAATTATGAGAATCATACCCTTTATTATTTTCGGAGTTATTACAGCAGGATTAATTATTATTCTTAATACAACTTTAATCCTGCCTGCACCGCTGGGCAAATTACTTAGCCCTCAACATGGCGTATGGCAAAATGCAGAACCTGTTAACCACGATTTTAATGCAGACCTTTCCTTTCCACAACTTGCCGGTAAAGTAAATGTTTATTTTGATGACCGCCTGGTACCACACATTTTTGCTGCGCAGGAAAAGGATGCATATTTCGTTCAGGGATATTTGCATGCAAAATTTCGCCTGTGGCAAATGGAATTACAAACCTACGCCGCAGCAGGAAGAGCAAGCGAGATTATCGGCGATAAAGCATTGGTACATGACAGGGAATTCAGAAGATTGGGAATGGTTTACGCTGCAGAAAATTCTTTAAAAGAAATGGAGAAAGACCCTGATACCAAATTGATATGTGATGCATATACAGCCGGCGTAAATTCTTACATAGAGAGTTTAACAGAAAGCGCATTGCCACTTGAGTATAAGTTGATAGGTTATAAGCCTGAAAAATGGAGCAATTTAAAATCAGCTTTGTTTCTAAAATATATGTCGTACGATCTTGCAGGGCATGATGATGATTTTGAAATGACGAATGCAAAAAGTTTCTTCAGCAAAGAAGATTTTGCAAAATTGTATCCTTCAATACCTGATTCACTTGACCCGATAATTCCTAAGGGAACTGCATTTCAAAAACCCGGTATAGATGTAAAAACACCTTCCAATGTTGATTCATTATATTTTAATCTTCATGATACACTGAATGTATTTGAACACAAGCCCGCAAAAGAAAACGGTAGTAACAATTGGGCAGTTAGTGGTAAAAAAACTAAAAGTGGTTTTCCTATTTTGTGTAACGATCCGCATCTTGGTTTAAATCTTCCTTCGCTTTGGTATGAGATGCAGCTATCAACACCCACATTTAATGCGTATGGTGCAACATTTCCTGGTGCCCCGGGTGTTATAATCGGGTTTAATGATAGTTGTGCCTTTGGCTTTACCAATGGGGGAAGAGATGTGAGAGATTATTATGAAATAAAATTTAAAGACGACAGCCGTAAACAATATTGGTTTAATAATGAATGGAAGAATACAGATTTTAGAGTGGAAATAATTAAAATAAAAGATAAGCCGGATTATCTTGATACGGTTGCCTACACTGTATTTGGCCCGGTAATGTACGATAAAACATTTGGAGGGTATCTCAACCAAAATAAAAAATATTATGCCGTTCATTGGAAAGCACATGATGCAAGCAACGATGTAAAATGTTTTACACTTTTGAATCATGCAAAAAATTATGCTGATTATTTGGAAGCAACAGCTTATCTGCACACACCCGGACAAAATTGTGCGTTTGCCTGTAAGAATGGTGATATTGCAATAAGAACACAGGGGGAATTTCCTGCAAAATGGAAAGGTCAGGGAGATTTTATAATGCCCGGAATTGACAGTAGTTTTATGTGGCAGGGAACAATACCGCAAAATGAAATTCCATTTCAATACAATCCTGAAAGAGGGTTTATAAGCAGCGCCAACCAGCGTCCTGTTGATTCTGCTTATCCATATTATCTTGCAAAGGGATATCCACTTTATCGCGGATTTTTGATCAACCGGAAGTTAACTGAAATGAATGCAATTTCTACTGATGATATGAAAGCTTTGCAAACCAGTAATTACGATGTGTTTGCAGAAATGGCGAAACCTATCTTCTTAAAAAATATGAAAGAAAATGAATTGAATGCGGATGAGAAAAAATATTTTAACCTGTTGAAAAACTGGGATATGAATGATAATATTGATTCCAAAGGTGCAACAGTATTTTCGCTTGCCTGGTATAAGTTTACAAAAATTGTTTACACCGATGAATTTGCAAAAGCACCTGAAGTTATAATGGCGCCTTACGAATACACTTTGCTGGAAAGCATTTTAAAAGATTCAACATATAAATTTTTGGATGATATTTACACACCACAAAAAGAAACATTAGCGGAAGATATTACTGCATCCTTTAAAAATGCGGTAGCTGATCTTAAAAAAATTGAAAGCGATGGAAAGCTGGAATGGGGTAAATATAAAGACACAAGAGTAGCTCATCTTACAAAATTAGATGCATTAAGCAGGCTTCATTTACCCATTGGTGGCGGCACTAATTGTATTAACGCAACAAAAACAGACCACGGACCCAGTTGGAGGATGATAGTTTCATTAACACCGCAAACTGAAGCCTATGGCGTGTATCCCGGAGGCCAGAGCGGAAACCCCGGTAGTAAATATTACGATAACTTTATTGATACATGGGTGGCAGGAAAATATTATGCTATCTGGGTGATGAAACAATCAGAAGAGAAAGATGCAAAAGTAAAATGGAAAATGACCTTTAGTAATTAGCTAATGTAATGATATGCTAATGTAATGGTAAATGGTTTGTTGATTGGATGTAAGAAACTAAAATAAATTTTTAAACAAATGCCCGGCCTCCCTCTCTGTAAAGGAGAGGGACCGAGGGTGAGGTAAAAACTCCCGGCCTCCCTCTCTCGTAGGAATGGGCAACGGGATAACTCAAATGAAATTTATAGTCTCCCTTCTTTTAATAATGTTTTTAAGTTTTGTAGCCTGCCTTTATTTTCCATGGTGGAGCGTAGCAATTGTGGCTTTTGTTGTTACGGCATTAATTCCGCAGGGCAAAGGCAAAAGTTTTTTTACCGGATTTCTTGCATTGTTTTTATTGTGGGGAGGATTAAGTTTTTGGATAAGCAATAACAACGATCATATTCTTGCACATAAAGTATCCTTACTCATTTTAAAAGCTGACAGCCCGTATTTATTAATGTTTGCTACAGCGTTGATCGGGGCAGTAGTCGCAGGTTTTGCTGGTATGACCGGAAGTTTTTTAAGTAAGAAAAAAGTAACATTACCTTCTTACTGATTTCTATTTAAATTCGTGAATGCATTTTTTGGCAACCAGGAATTCAATTTTTATTTCCCTGTTATTTTTTTCACTTCATTCTTCTTCGCAAAGCGTACACGGTTCTGTGTTTAATGAGCAGGGTAGCCTTCTTCCATTTTCTTCAGTATTTGTAAAAGGGAGTACACAGGGTGTTACAGCAAACAGCGAAGGAAGGTTTCATCTCAATCTACAACCCGGTTCTTATACATTGGTTTGCCAGCATGTGGGATATGCAAAGCAGGAAAGAAAGATAACGGTGGAAAAGAAGGATGAAGAAATAATTTTTATTCTTTCTCCGCAAAAATTTCAATTAAAAGAAATAATAATAAAAAGCGGTGACGAAGACCCTGGGTATGAAATTATCCGGAAGGCAATTAAGAAAAGATCTTTTTATAACAGCCAGGTAAAAGCATTTGAGTGCGAGGCATACATTAAAGGCATTGTTAAGCTGAGAAGCATGCCTGACAGGATATTGGGAAAGAAAGTGCCGGATGAAGACAGAAAAGAAATGCGGCTTGATTCAACAGGTAAGGGAATTATTTTTTTATCTGAATCAATTACAAAAGTTGCCATGCAGCAGCCGGATAAAATGAAACTGGAAGTAATCTCCGGCAGGCAAAGCGGCAGCAATGGATTTGGTTTTAATTTCCCCACATTCATAAGCCTGTATCACAATAATGTTTCCATGTTTACTTCCCGGATAAACCCACGGGGCTTTATTTCTCCCATTGCTGATAATGCGTTGAATTATTACCGTTATAAATTCCTGGGTAGTTTTTTTGAAGATGGAAAAGAAATAAATACAATTCGGGTTATTCCTAAACATAGCTATGAGCCTGTATTTTCGGGCATTATAAATATTACAGAAGACGATTGGCGAATTCATAGTTGTGACCTTTTGCTTACAAAAACTTCGCAGCTTGAGCTTATAGATTCTCTTCAATTGACGCAGATGTACGTTGAAATAAACAAAGATATATGGCGTGTGAAAAACCAATTGGTTCATTTTAATCTTAAACAATTTGGAATTGATGCGATTGGAAACTTTGTAAATGTATATTCCAAATACGATCTTGATCCACATTTTCCAAAAAATTATTTTGACAGGGTAGTGATAAAGTATGATACTTCTGTAAATAAAAAAACAACTGAATATTGGGACAGCATTCGCCCTGTGCCGCTGGAACCTGAAGAAATAAAAGATTATAAAATAAAAGACAGTATCTATCAATATGAAAGAGATTCTGTTCTCAGCAAAAGCAATATTGATTCTTTAAAAAAACAGCAGGGAGCAATAACACTTAAACAAATATTCTGGAGTGGAATAGACAGAACACATTATGCAACAAAGGGAAATTATAAATGGCACTTAGATCCAATCATAAAATCTCTTCAATATAATACGGCGGAGGGTTTGGTTGTAAATATTGACGGAGACATTCAGAAATATATTAAAAGCTGGAAAACAAATCTAACCATAACCCGGAATGTTCGTTATGGTTTTAGTAATAAACAATTTAATGTATGGCTCGGAATAAATTTTAGAACAAGAGATTGGAGTGTAGATAAAAAATTAAAACGGGAGTCGTGGAATTTTTCCGGAGGAACAAGAGTTAGCCAGTTTAATAAAGAAAGTAATATTTTAACCTTAGGAAATTCAATAGGCACATTATTTTTCGGTCACAATAATTTAAAAATATATAAAAATATTTTCGGTGATATTTCTTTTGCAAAACGTTTTGAAAGTGGTTTTCGATTTGGAATAGATGCATTGTACGAAGACCGTATGCCTCTTGATAATACTACAGATTTTGTCATCATTAAAAAGAACAGGTTGAAGCTAACGCCAAATTATCCTTACCTGATTACTCCCCTACAATTCAGCAGGCACCAGGCTTTGATAGCATCTCTTGATCTGAGTGTAAAGCCGGGTCAGCGCTACATACAATTTCCTCACAGCAAAGTTGCCATCGGCTCTAAGTATCCAACATTTGCATTAAATTTTTCTCATGGCTTTAATAATATCCTGGGTAGTGATGTTGATTTTGATAAATGGAAGTTCACTGTTTCTGACGATGCTAATTTAAAATTGGCAGGTGCTATAAAATATAAAGTTTCTATAGGAGGTTTTTTAAACAACAAAAAAGTTTTTATCCAGGATTACCAGTTCTTTAATGGCAACGAATCGCAGTTTGCAAAAGAATATATGAATACATTTCAATTGCTTCCTTATTATTCAGCATTTACAACTGCGCATTTTTATTGTGTTCTAAATTTTGAACATCATTTAAATGGACTTTTGTCAAATAAAATTCCTTTGTTTAAAAAATTAAACTGGACCTTTTTAGAAGGTGCAAATGCGTTTTATGTTGATAAAAATAATAACTATACAGAGGTGTTTGCCGGCCTGGAAAATATTTTTAAAGTGCTTAGGTTTGATGTGGTTGCAGCTTCAAAAAATGGCCAAAAAATAAATGTAGATTATCGTATAGGCTTTGGCGGCAGTATCGGGGGAAGTTTAAATTCTTCACGTTTCAGAGGCAGAAATGTAGGGTTTTAAATTTTGCAATACACTTATTTACAATTCAGATTGTGTGATCAGAAAATTTCCTGATGTGAAATATTGAATTTATAAAATTTAATTATCTCATGATATGTAAAGCAGTATTATTTGATTTGATAGGAACCACCATAAAAGAGAAAGATAATGAAACAATTAATAATTGTTTATTAAAAGCATTTGCTGATAACCATGTTACAGCAGATAATATTTTGCTTAAAGCAAACAGGGGAAAGGATAAATGGGAGATAATAAAATTAATACTTCACAGCACTCATCAGGATACATCACTTAAAAAGGCGATTTATAATTCGTTTAAGAAAAATGTAGAAGATAGTATAGAAAATTTTTCTCCTGCAGAAGATGCTGATGAAATATTTAATTTTCTCAGTAAACGGTCAATTAAAATAGGGCTGGGAACAGGATTATCAAGAGATTTGTTTGAAAAAATAGTTGCACACGTAAAATGGGATAAAAGATTATTTGATTACATAGGTATATCATCTGAAATAGGAAAAAGCCGTCCCCATCCGGCTATGATACTGGATTTGATGTATACACTTAATATTGTAAACCCTGTTGAAGTTCTTAAGGTAGGAGATACCATTGCCGATATTCAGGAAGGTAAAAATGCAAATGTTATTACAGCAGTAATTTTATCCGGCACGCAAACCAAAGAAGAACTAATGAAGGAAACCCCCGATTTTATTTTAAATAACCTTAACGAAATTAAAAATATTATACATCAATAAGCACTGTTATTTATATTAAAAATTTATTATTCTTTTTAGTTTATTAAATTGCCGCTCTTTAACCTATACTGTTGATGACTATTCATTTTTATTTACGCTATCATACCAGGTATGGGCAAACAATTTTTGTTACAGGTAATAGCGGAGCTTTAGGAAATGATATGCCGGCAGATGCTGTTGCTTTATCCTATTTAAATACTGATTTTTGGTATGCTGCAATTGAAATTGCCGGCAAAGATCAGCAGGAGATAAATTACCTGTACATCCTGCGTGAAGAAGGAACTGTTGATATTTTAGATGCTGATAAAGACAGGATTATTGATCCTCAAACTGATCGTGCAAATGAAATTATAGTAATAGATACCTGGAATGCTGAAGGGGATATTAAAAATGCTTTTTATACAAAACCTTTTCAGCAGGTTTTGCTTCCGCAAAAAAGTAAACCGCCAAAACTAAAAGAGCCAAAATTTTATACGCATGAGTTTAAAGTAAAAGCTCCTCTATTAAATGCATACGAATGTGTTTGCATTACAGGTTCCGGAAAAACGTTTAAAAATTGGGATGTAAAAAAACTCTTACCATTAAAGCCTGATGGTGAATGGTACCGTATTAAAATAAATTTTAGTAAAGAAGATTTTCCTATCCGGTATAAATATGGAATTTATAATACCAGGAGCAGGAGCTTTAATTATGAAGATAACAGTGACCGCATTTTGCAAAGCGAACCTGTTAAAAAGCAAATCATTCTTTTACATGATGGCTTTATTTATTTTCAAAGAAGGTGGAGAGGAGCAGGCGTTGCCATACCTGTATTTAGTTTAAGAAGTAAAAAAGGTTTTGGTACGGGTGAATTCAATGATATTAAATTGTTGGTTGATTGGGCAAAGCAGGCAGGTTTAAAATTGCTGCAGTTTCTCCCTGTTAATGATACTACTGCAACTCATTCCGAAAAAGATTCTTACCCTTATGCTGCAATTTCAGCATTTGCTTTACATCCCATTTATATAAATCTTGATGCAGTTACCGGTACACAAAATATATCGCTGATAACGTCATTGAATAAAAAGAAAAAAAGTTTATACCAACAGCCTGACCTTGATTATGATTCTGTAATGAAATTTAAATTCTCTACTCTTAAAGAATTATACCAGGCTAAGAAAGATTCTTTTTTAACAGATATTAATTATTTTGATTTTTTTGATCTGAATCGTGAGTGGCTTGTACCTTATGCTGCTTATTGTTTTTTAAGGGATAAAAATCAAACGGCAGATTTTTCAAAATGGAAATCACATAAGATATACAATGAAGCAGCAATTCAAAAATTAGTTTCCCCATCGCAGCCTTATTATGATGAAATAGCTTTCCATTATTTTGTTCAATATCATCTGCACCTGCAGTTAAAAGAGGCAAGTGAGTATGCTCATAAAAAAGGGATTATTTTAAAGGGAGACATACCTATTGGTGTTTCCCGGCTTAGTTGTGATGTATGGGTTGATCCATCTTTGTATAATGTAAATGAACAGGCCGGTGCACCGCCTGATGACTTTGCTGTAAAAGGACAAAATTGGGCTTTCCCTACTTACAACTGGAAAAAAATGCGGGAAGATGAATATGCCTGGTGGCGTAACCGTTTTGCGCAAATGAATAATTATTTTGATTCATTCCGGATAGATCATATTCTTGGATTTTTTAGAATTTGGAGTATACCGGTAAATGCTGTTGAAGGGATTTTAGGAAGATTTGTTCCTGCTATTCCCGTACACATAACTGAGTTTGATAAAAACCGTGTATGGTTTAATTATACCCGTTATTGCAAACCATTTATTTCTGAAAATATTTTGCAGCAGAGCTTTGGCGAAAACACAGAGGAGATAAAAAAAATATTTTTAGATGTAAAAGAAGCTGGGATGTATCAATTAAAAGAAGAATTTAACAGCCAAAGAAAAGTTGAAAAATATTTTGAAGAGCCAACAGAAAATGATCTGCTAATAAAACAATGCTTATTTAATTTGATAAGCAATGTTATTTTAATTGAAGAGGAAGGATCACAAATGCAGCAGTTTCATTTCAGGATTTTAATGCAGCAAACATCTTCCTTTCAACAGCTTGATGCTGATACGCAACAGCAATTATCAGAATTATACATAAATTATTTTTTCACAAGGCAGGATGCGATGTGGAAAAACGAAGCAATGCAGAAATTACCGGCACTTAAGCGAAGCACTAATATGCTTATATGCGGAGAAGATCTTGGTATGGTACCGCATTGTGTTCCGGAAGTAATGAAACAGACAGGTATTTTAAGTCTCGAAATTCAACGTATGCCAAAAGATCCTGCGATAGATTTTTTTCATCCAAAAACAGCCCCTTACCTTTCTGTTGTAACACCCTCTACTCATGACATGAGTACCTTGCGTGAATGGTGGGTAGAAGACAGAGCGCTTACACAAAAATTTTATAATTATATCATGGGGCATTATGGAGTAGCCCCTGAAATATGTGAGCCATCAATTAGTAAAGAAATTATTTTGCAACACTTGTATTCTCCTGCCATGTGGAGCATTTTTCAAATACAGGACTTGCTGGGTATGAGTGAAAAATTACGAAGAGAAAATCCGCAGGAAGAAAGGATAAATCAGCCATCAGATCCAAATCATTATTGGAAATACAGGATGCATATTTCGTTAGAAGAACTAATAACGCATAGAGATTTTAGCAAAGAACTAAAAATATTAATTACCGGGAGTGAGAGGGTATGAAAATAAAATACAGATCATACAATCTTCGTTTTAAGCATCCATTTACAATTTCTCGGGGTACAAAAACACACCAGCCAACATTAATAGTGGAGTTGGAACACTTTGGCATAAAAGGTTATGGCGAAGCGCCTGCTATAAGCTATTATAATATCCCTGTTGAGAAAATGATTGAAGACCTGGAAGCAAAAAAAGTCTTTATTGAAAAATTTTCTTTCACCGATCCTGAAAGGTTTTGGCATTATTGTCATCACCTGTTTCCAAAAAATTCATTTTTAGTTTGTGCTTTGGATATGGCAGGCTGGGATCTTTATGGAAAGATGAAAAGAAAGAAGTTGTATGAACTATGGGGATTGGATATTTCAAAAATACCGGTAACAGATTTTACCATTGGGATAGATTCAATTGATATTATGGTGGATAAAATGAAAGAGACACCCTGGCCAATTTATAAAATTAAATTAGGAACTGAACAGGATGTAGAAATAATTATTGAATTAAGAAAACATACATCTTCTGTTATAAGAATAGATGCCAATGCAGCCTGGAATGTTGATGAAGCCCTGCGAAAAATAAATGCCTTTAAACAATTGGGGGTTGAATTGATTGAACAGCCGTTGGCAAAAGATGATTGGGAAGGTATGAAATTTTTATTTGAGAGATCTCCATTGCCATTGTTTGCTGATGAAAGTTGTGTGGCAGAAAGTGATGTAGAGAAATGTCACAATCATTTTCATGGTATAAATATAAAACTTACCAAATGCAGTGGCATTACACCTGCAAGAAGAATGATAACAAAAGCCAGAGAACTTGATATGAAGGTTATGGTTGGCAGCATGAATGAAAGTTCTATAGGAACTTCAGCCGTTGCTCATTTGTTGCCTTTGCTTGATTATGTTGATATGGACGGGCCTTTGCTCCTGGCCGAAGATGTAGGCGAAGGAATAAAATTTAATAATGGCAAATTTTTTTTTGCTGAAGGAAATGGAACCGGTGTAATTGTAAATGATTTTTAAAATACATAGTAATATCAGGTACCTAAAAGCTTATTTTTTTGCACGATATATTCTTCCTGCGTTATTGCTCCTTTTTGCATAAGAACAAAAAGCTTATCAATTTCATCAGAAACTGAAATGTTATTTTGCGAAGCCACGGGCATACTTTCTTTTATTGCATTGGCAAGCTGCTGCGCCTGATTTTTTACCTGACCCATTTTATATTCTTCCTGCGCATGTGTTATAGTATCTTTTAAAAGCTTTGGAAAATGGATCATCTTATAAGTTGTATCTCCCATTTCTGCTGCTGTTTGTATTTCTACATCGCCGTATCCAAACATGCGTCCCCAAAGGCTTTGGTCATACTCTACATTATTTATTTTATCCAGCGGACTTTCTTTTGAATACCTTGAAAAAAATCCTGCCTCGTCTACAACTCTCATACTGGTAACAGCCCAAATACAATTTTTCCATTCAAAAAATAAATAAAGAGGGTAGATGGCAGTAAGTAAAGCGCTGATCAAAGCTATTTTTACCGGAACAAAAACAAATAATAAAACAGTAAGCAGTATCCATGCAAATATCGGCAATATTAATTTTAACCAGTGATGCCTGATTATGATCAGGAGCTTTTCGTCTTTTTTTAATTCAGTTCTCATAATTAAATTTTTAATTTAGTTTTGATAAGTTCATTAACCGGAGCCACTACCAAATTTTTACACGTAAACTATCAGCCACAAACATTTTATCTCCGGGTTTAATACCAAAGGTTGTATAAAATTCATCAACATCTGTAAAAGGCCCATTAACCCTGTATTTAGCGGGAGAATGTACGTCTGTCATCAAACGGTTCTTTAAGCTTTCATCTCTTATTTGTCCAAGCCATCCTAAGGCGTATCCGAGAAAATACCGTTGCATGGGAGTGAGGCCGGCAATTTTTTCATTCTTTTTATATTGCTCAGTTTTTTTAAAAGCATCTATGCCTAATAATATGCCGCCAAGGTCTGCAATGTTTTCTCCCTGTGTTGCTTTGCCATTTATTTTTGTTCCTGTTAATGGCTCATACAAATTGAATTGATTAATTATCATCAATGCCCTGTTTGTAAATTCTGTAGAATCATTTTTTGTCCACCAGTTTTTTAAATTTCCTTTCTCATCGTATAGCCTTCCCTGGTCATCAAAGCCATGCGTAATTTCATGCCCAATAGTAGATGCGCCAGAATAACCGTAAACTGTGGCGTCATCAAGATCTTCGTCGCGATAGCCGGGCACTGTAAAAATTCCTGCAGGCAAAACAATTTCATTATTGCCTGGATTATAATAGGCATTATATGTTTGCGGTGTCATATCCCATTCGTCACGGTTTACAGGTTTTCCTAATTTATTAAGGTAATAATCATGCCACCACTTGTTTGCATTGATAACATTTTGCAGATAACTTTCTGTTCCGATTTCCATTGCTGAAAAATCTTTCCATTTATCAGGATAACCAACTTTCTTTTTTATGGCAGCTAATTTTATGAGGGCCTTTTGCTTTGTACTGTCACTCATCCAGGCAAGTTTTTCTATTCTTTGTTTGTAGGCATCACGAATAGATTCCACAAGATCTGAATACCTTTTTTTTGCTGTCTCATTAAAAAATTCTTTTACATATAATTGCCCTAACAGTTCACCCATTTCGTTTTCTTCCATTTGTATAACTCTTTTCCAGCGTGGTTTTCGCTCTTTTGCCCCGGTTAATAATTTATTAAAATTAAATGCTTCCATACCAAAAGCCTGCGGAAGAACTTCTTCAAAATTTCTCACAGTTCTAAAACGCAAATAATTTTTCCAGTCATCAACAGGTGTTGTTTTTAATACCCCGTCTAATGCTGTAAAAAATTCGGGCTGGCCAACAATAACAGAATCTACATTTTTTATTCCCCTGTTGGCAAGAGATGTTTTCCAGTCAATTGTTGAAGAAAGTTTATAGAGATCTTTTATTGCCATTTTATGATAATTAGCATAAGGATCTCTAAGGTCTTCAATTTTACGGGATGCTTTTGCAAGTTTAGTTTCCAAAGAGAATATTTCTGAAGATGCTTTAGCGGCAGAAGCAGAATCCTGCCCCAGGAGAACAAGCATTTTTGCGATATGCTTTACATATTGATCACGGATATTTACCGTGGAAGAATCTGTTTTAAAATAATATTCTCTTTCAGGCAAACCAATACCACCCTGCCATAATTTATAACTCATTACATCGCTGTTCTTATCATCCTGCTGCACAAAATCACCAAACAAAGCATCAACACCAATATTATTTAATTCATTTGCTACATTTATTAAAGACGATGCATCAGTAATTGAATTGATCTTATCAAACAACGGCTGCAATGGTTTTAACCCTGCCTGTTCAGTTTTTGCACTGTCCATTGCGGTAGCCCAAAAGTCTCCGATCTTTTGACTGGCAGAGCCTTTGGCAGCATTTTCTTTTACTGCTTTTTCGCTTATTTCACGAAGTCGTTTATAATTTTCTTCTATCACTAAATTACCGATACCCCATGAACTTTCTTCAGCAGGGATAGCATTCTTTTTTATCCAGCCTCCATTGGCATACATAAAAAAATCTTCAGCGGCTTTTATTGTTGTGTCCATGTTTACTGCCAGCACATCTGCGGCAGGTTTTGTACTTTCAGCAGAATTATTGCTATTGAGTTTACAGGATTGTAAAAAGAAAAAAGGGGTAAGAAAGAAAAGAAAAATTTTCATTCACTATGTTTTAGAAAACTAAATATAAAACACGGATTTGTAATGGCAATTATTTTTTTATGGATAATGGGTTATAAAATTTAATTAGCACTTTATTGTATGTTGTACATACCATTTCTAAGCAGATATCGAAAATAGTTGTGCACCGGCCAACTTCATTAGTGTTATGGAATTAGCATTCCAGGTAGCAAATATTTATAAAGCATTCTTTTTTTTAAATTCAGCAATTGGCAAACAGAAGAAAGATTTTCAAACTCCAATGCAATTCAGCTGTTTAATTAATTACAATACTTTCCGTCTTTAAATTAACGTAATAAGCATTGTATAGTTTGAATAAGTAAATTCCCTTTTCAATTTTTTCAACATTGATACTAAAATTATTATTTATGCTTTTACCGCTTAAAAGCAATTTTCCAGCTGCATCATATAACATATAATAAAGTGGCTTGGTAATATTGCGAATACTTATAACCTGCAAAATATTGCTTGCCGGATTAGGAAAAACTTTTATAGAAGCATTTCCTGTTACGTTGCGAATATAATTTGGATTAATCGAAAGGACAGGACCCAAATAACTAAATTCAAGAATTCTTCCGGCATTAGGGGGCGGGGTTCCACCACCATTAAAAGATCCTGTAGGGCCACTGGTTTGGCCTGAAATATCACAGGCAACATATATCTTTAATCCATCAGGTGAAATACAAAGATCACGATACCGCCCCTGGTTGCGCATTACAGGAACCGTTGAAGTGTCTGTAACCATTGTTCCTGCTGCATTAAGATGCAACCTGAATATTTTTCCCGCTTTTAATGATGTAACAAGTAATGAGCGATTCCAGTTTGGAATAAGATTTTTCTCATAAACTTCTATACTGGAAGGAGCAACTGTTGGCCAGGTTAAATAATCGCTTCCTAAAGAGGCAGGGTCTGCGGCAGTAAATAATGTATAAATCGGATCCTTTGAATTTAATGCTGCACAGTTCGTTTGTTCACTCACTACAAGTTGGTTGGCAAGATTTAAACCATTATAATTTCCATCACAATAACCTGATAGTTTTGGCCAGCCATAATTGCGGCCATTTTCAATAATATTTATTTCATCATCGCTTTTATCCTGGTGTTCGCAACTGTACAGCATTCCGTTAGTGCCAAAGGCAATTCCCTGTGGGTTTCTATGTCCCCAACTCCATACTGCAGTAACTTTTGAACCTGCATCTGTGTATGGATTATCATTGGGTATCCATTGATCCGTTGCACTTACATCGCCATCGGGTTCAAGATTAAAGCGCAGGACTTTACCTTCAAGAACATCTCTTGATTGTGCGTTATTAGTGCGGCTAATATTATTGAATTGGCCTGCACCCATGTCGCCTATTGTATAAAAAAGGTAAGAAGTACCGCCTATATTTCCTATAGTTAGCCTGCCTGAATTGTGATCATTGCTACCATTTAAGGTTTGTATAATTATTTTTTGATTACTAAGAGAATGTGTGGAACGGTTATAATCGTACCGAACAATTTTTGTATTAAAATTACAGGCTCCGCTACCATCGGAGCATCCGGTTGAACCTGCATAATGAAACACATAAGCTAAGTATATCCATGGTTTGGATGGGTTTGGCCATTCACTATACATTGTGGGATGAAGAGCCATGCCCATAAGTCCGCCCTGGGGCCATTTTGGAGGATTGGTAAAATCTTTTGCACCACTTAAATCCAGCAACAGCGTTTTGCCACCATCAGCAGGATTTATTCTGTCAACTTTATAAGCAAAGTTTTCAGTTACCCATAATGAATCATCCGGGCCCCAGGTGAGTTCCCAACCTGAATTTAATTGATAACCCGGATTTACAACACGCATGCTGAAGGGTTCATTCTGTGCAAATACCAGGTTAACAAAAGTGAAAAAAATTAACTGGGATATTCCGTGACATATCAACTTTTTCATGGGATTTGATTTTTAGTATTTCAAAGAAAAAGGCAGGGTAGCGCACGGTAATATTGAAACAAACGAAAAATTGTATAAAGTTATTTTACAGGTAAAACATACTGATTGAACTACTGTCTTTATTGAGAGCAAATACGTAAAATAAATAAGGCTATAGAACGTTTATTAAATTGAATCTATCCGAATATTCAATTAACATGCAAACCAAGTAATGTGAAGAAATTTTACCCTGGAAGAAACATAGATGTATTTTTTATAACTAAAAATTATTCTATAGAAAAATTTCGAGATTGTAAATGGAATGTATTTGCACTCATCGCCATAATTATAGTTTTTTCTCAATTTTTATCCCAAAATATTTTTTCGCAAAAGCTTCAGTTTAGCTATAGCTATATCAATCTTACCCGAAATAACGGGGGGGGTACACTTGAGCCGGGAGATACCATTGAAGTGCATGCCCTTGTAAAAGTAAACGCAATTACGAACAATTTTTATTACATAGATACCATTCGCACCGGAACACAATACATAAATAATTCAATTAAGCTTATAACAAACGAAAGAATTTTATTTCGTGGACCTTATACCAATGCTGCACTGGATGATAGAGGATTATATGACATTAGTGGTGGTATACCCAGAGTGCGGGTAAATCTTGGTACCGGTGCCGTAAACCCTAATTCAGGTATTGCAAATTTTGGTGTTACTACAGGTGGAGGAACCGTAACACCAGGAACTGTCCCAATGTTTTATGGAACAACTTTATTTATTGTTGCGTACCAGCTTTTGGTAACAGCCACTTTAGGGGATACCATACGTCTTACAGGTAATTTTTATTTAGACACATCAGGTGTAAAAAGAAATTTCCGGTTTAACTATCCCGGTATTAAAATTATTAAAAACCAGGCGCTTTGCAGCAATTTCTCAAGCGCCAGTTTTACAGCCGATGGTTCATTTAAAACCGGTAATACCCAAAACCGGGCCCAGGCATCAATTGTACCGGGATATACAAAGGTAAACATAGGGCCTAATGCACCTTTGGATGATCAATTCTCAATAGCAAACAATACTAGTGCCGACGGAACCACAAATAATGCCGGCCCTTATGCACCAACCGCAAACCCATCCCGTGTATTTAATGGATTCTGGGATATCATCGGAGATCATACCGGAGCCATTGATCCTGTTGCCGGAAATCCTCCAACACCTCTCGGACAAACGGGGGGATACATGCTGGTAGTGAATGCAGCATATCCTACCGGAGAAGCATACCGTGATACTATAAAAAATGTATGTCCTAATACTTACTATGAGTTCTCAGCATGGGTAAGGAATATTTGCGGCAAATGCGGTATAGATTCTAACAGCGTTCAATCATACACACCTGGTGTGTTGCCTAATCTTGCATATAGTATAAACGATATTGATTATTTTACTACCGGTACAATAAATTATAGCAAGACCTGGGTAAAAAGAGGATTCATATATAAAACCGGACCTGCAGAATCACAATTTAGGATCACAATTAAAAACAATGCTGCCGGCGGAGGTGGAAATGACTGGGTGCTTGATGATTTAGAACTGGCTACCTGTTATCCTAATCTTATTATGAATCCAAATGATTCGGTTTCTACATGTACAGGATTTCATGTGGCATTAAGTGATACTGTAAAAAGTAGTTACAACAACTATGGAAATTGGTGCTGGGAAAAAAGCAATGATGGAATTACGTGGGCCAGTACAGGGGTGTGTGGTACAAGGGTACCGGTTTTGCAAAATGGTATGTGGGTATATGTTGTAGATACTTTGTTTACTTCAGCAGCTGCTGATAGCGGAAAATATTACCGGCTTAAAGTTGCTACTACTTTTCCTAATTTAAGCAGTGTGAATTGCGCTGTAAACAACAGCCAGAAAGTACTTATAAAAGTATATAATGTAAACTGTAAAATACTTAATGCTGCATTGCTCAGTTTTTATGGAAATATAATCAATGACAAAGCACTTTTGAGGTGGACTTCTCAAAATGAAGAAAATCTGAAAGAGTATGAAGTAGAAAGAAGTATTGATGGAATAACTTTCTCAAAGGCAGGTACAGTTGCAGCAGCTAATGATATTAATGGGGCAAGCTATAATTTTATTGACCCAGACAATATTTCTTCATTGGCATATTACAGGTTGACGCTTAAAAGCAAATCATATGATAAAGACAAGTATTCAAAAATAATTATACTGTACAACAAGGCTGCCCGGTTCAAAGTCTCTATAGTTAACCCATTCAAAGCAAATTTGAAAATAGGTATTTTTTTACCTGAAGATGGAAATGTAGAATTTAATCTATGCGATTTATTTGGAAAAACTGTAAGCAAAAAAACTGTGTATCTTAATAAGGGAAATTCACAATATATTCTTTTTGGAATAGAAAGGCTTCTCACCGGTATATATATATTAAGAACAACTTTCAATAATACGATAGTTCAGAATAAACTATTTAAGGCCCGCTAAGAAATAAGATTTAAAAAAGGATAAACAGTGATACTGTTACATTATTAACTCATCTTTTAATAATACTTTTAAACTTTGTTTATAAAGATTATTAATTGATATGACTGCTGAGCGATATAAGCGATTAACTTCTGTTTTAAATAAACGGCAACCTGATATTACCGTTGTATTAGAAAATGTTTTTGATCCTCACAATATTTCTGCTGTTATGCGAACCTGCGATGCTGTAGGAATACAGGATGTTTATATTTTAAATAACAAGATCCCTCCTCATAAAAAATGGGGCTACAGAAGTTCTTCCACCGCAGCAGAATGGTTAACCATTCACCAATTTACAAACGTTGATGAATGCTTTACCGAATTAAGAAAGAGATACAAAAAAATTTATGCAACCCATTTAAGTGAAGATGCCACTATGCTTCATCAATTAAATTTAACTGAATCTGTTGCATTGGTTTTTGGCAATGAAACATTTGGTGTGAGTGAAGAAATTACAAAGCTCGTTGATGGAACTTTTATTATCCCACAGGTTGGTATAATTAAATCATTAAATATTTCTGTGGCTTGCGCAGTTACGTTGTACGAAGCCTTCAGGCAAAAGCAAATAGCAGCACATTATAATGAACCAAAGCTTGGCGAACAACAATTGGTTGAATTAAAAAAGGAATGGAAGATAGAATAATTCTTCTCCATTCCTTTTTCATTTTAATTTTTTTATTTAAAGTCATCAGCTTTTACGCCTTCATTTAATTTTATATCTGCCAGTTCAATTACAAAATCCTGATTACCCACGGCTGTTTGTACTGAAATGGAAGTTGAAAAAGGAAAAATTGTATTGCCAACTTTTTTAAAGTTGCTGAATTCAATTGTTTGCATTACATCACCGGCTGCAGTTTTTGTTGACTTTTCAGTTTTTAAAAGATAGCCGGTTTTTGTATCATAATATTCAATAGTTTTTACGCCTGTGGCAGAAGTTGTATTTATTTTATAGGCATCATTATTACCCACTTTTTCGCTTCCTGCCAATTCTAATTTATACCCTGCATCATTATAAAACAATTGTTGAAATAATCCTTTGTTGTTTTTATTCTCCGCCAGTTCATCCTCTCCCATGGGCTGCTTATTACCCATCTGCGATTGATAACCTGCAGTACCATTAAATGCCTGGCGCATCATCGCCTGTCCGTTCATATTTATTTCCATCATGCTCATATTAGGAGCCATTTTTTTCTCTGTAACATTCAGGTTCATTCCCTGCATGCTCATGCTGCCCGTCATTGCTATTGAATTTATTTTCCTTAACTCTTCTGCACCACCAATGGCTGTTATATATTTTGCTATAATGTCTTTTGCTGTAACACCAACTGGTACTAACATAGTTGACGACGTTTCCTGTACGGGTTTTGCAAACCTGTCGTACATATTCACAGTATATCCCAATTTTGATAAGCCTTGTTTTACTGTCGCAGCTTTGCCAACAACAATTATTCTTGTGTTATCATAATTAAAATATTTTTTAGCAACTCTTTGTACATCTTCAGCCGTTACTGCATTTATTGTTTGTAAATAAGTTTTATAAAAATCTTTTGGAAGATCATTTAAAATTATGTTGCTTGCAAAACTCGCTGCACGGGCAGGATCTTCAAGCCCAAGTGCAAAATTACCGGCATATAAAGCTTTTGCATTTTTTAATTCTTCATCACTTACTCTTGTTGTGCGAATATTATTTATCTCATGTAATATTTCCATAACAGCGCTGTCAACTTTTTCGCTACGAACGGAAGCCGTTGAATTAAATGTTGTTTGAAAACGTCCACTGCCAATATTTGAATAGGCACCATACGTGTAACCATGTTTTTCTCTCAGGTTCATAAACAATCTTGCATCTCCGGTGCCACCTAAAATATTATTGGCTAATAATACCGGGAAATAATCAGGGCTGTTTAATGGAATTCTTACCAGGTTTGTAACTGTAATTTCTGATTGTACTGCATTGGATACATCAATAAGATCAATTTCAGTTTTACCTGGATTTTTTACATCAGCAGGATTCACTAATGATATTGTATTTCCCTTCCACGTTCCAAATGCTTTCTCAGCAAGCTCCTTAGCATGCTCAGGTTTTATATCTCCTACAAAAGTTAGAAAGCCGCGTGATGGAGTTAT
Organism: Chitinophagales bacterium; assembly: GCA_025353485.1. GTDB lineage: Bacteria > Bacteroidota > Bacteroidia > Chitinophagales > Chitinophagaceae > Ginsengibacter. Next base: position 5,455 of record JANXQO010000071.1, on the reverse strand, counting down.
GTATTGTGAAAAGGATTTTTTTATATCATCAAGTGTAATATTATTAATGGTCTGTTCTGTTTCAAACTCACCTGATGGGTGATCAACTCCAAAATTTAATGCGCTGACAACTCTTGTTGAAATCGCTTTTGCATTTTTTTCATTTGATTTTAAACCCGTAAGAGTTAATGATTTTATTTTATCAAATGATGCTGCCGGCAATGCAGGATGTAATAGTGCATCAGTCATCAGCATAAAGGCTTTATCAAAATACCTTGTTAATGCAGATGTGGTGCCACCGCTTTCACTAAGATTTACATCTGCACCCATTTGATCCACTGCTTCATCAAATGCAGCCTTGTTCATATTAGTTGTACCTTCTCCAAGCATACTTCCCATTATACTCATTACACCTGCTTTGTTTCCTTCTGTTACCGGCCCATAATCAATAGTATAGGTAGCAGACACTTTTGGTAATTTATGATTTTCAACCACCAATACAGTTATTCCGTTAGCTAATTTATAGGTTACAGGTTCGCCGATTGATAATATAGGAGCAGGCCCGCCGGCAGGTGGTTTTGTTCTGTCTACTTTTGTTTGTGCACAGGAAGTAATCATGATAAAAATTCCTGATACAGCTATAAATATTTTTTTCATTATTAATTTTTTAAATTGGAAAAGAAATTATTGATCAGAGGATTTAGGTAAATAATATAAAACCACTCTTTGATTTTTGTTGAGATATTTTTGAGCTACCGATCTTATTTGTTCTCTTGTTATCTTTCTCATTTCTACCAACTCCTCATTAATGTAGTTAGTATTTTTGTGATAGATGTACGAGCCTGAAAGATTACCTGCTACGCCTAACATAGAGGTATTATTATTTACAAAGGCATTTTCAAATTGGTTCATTAGCTTTTTGTAATCCTGCTCACTAATAAGTTGAGTTTGCACTTTTGCAACTTCATCATCTATATCTTTTAAAAGCACAGGTAACGGTGTATTATTATTTGGTAAGGCAAACGTTATATAGGCTCCATAATCTTCTAATGCCAGATTAAAAGCGCCAACCTGTAAGGAATTTTTTTTATCATCTACCATTTTTTTGTACAGCTTGGAGCTTGCCCCGCCGGATAAATAAGTTGTTATCATCTGCAATACTTTTGAATCGTGTGTTGCAAGGCCTGGGGTACGGTAGCAGGCAACAATAGCAGGAATTTTAATGTTAGCATCATACCCTGTATCAATGATCTCTTTTGTTATCGGGGTTTCCATAATTACAGGCTGAATTATTGCAGCACCTTTTGGTATATCACTGAAATAATCGCTTACTAATTTTTTTGTTTCCTCAATATTAATATCACCGGCAATTGTTAGCACTGCATTATTAGGGATATAGTATTTTTTAAAGAAAGCCTGAAACTCCGTTAGCTTGGCTGCATCAAGATCTGACATAGAACCAATAGGCTGCCAACGATAAGGATGTTTGATAAACAGGCTGGTAAAAGCCTGTTCCAAAACATGACCGTAAGGCTGGTTGTCTACCCGCTGGCGCTTTTCTTCTTTCACAACTTCGTTTTGTGTTTTTACACCTATATCATTAATTACAGGATGCATCATTCTTTCACTCTCCAGCCATAAACCAAGCTTTAATTGATTAGAAGGAAATACTTCATAATAAAAAGTTCTGTCCTGCGATGTGGTTGCATTATCCTGGCCACCATTACTGGAAACATATTTTGAAAATTCACCACGTTTAATATTGTCTGTGCCTTCAAATAAAAGATGTTCAAAAAAGTGAGCAAATCCTGTTCTTCCAACCTGTTCATTTTTTGAACCTACGTGATAAAATACAGTAACTGCAACAACGGGTGCAGATTTATCCTGGTGCAGTATAACATGCAGCCCGTTAGGTAAATCATACTCTTTAAACTTTACCTGTTGTGCGTTTAGATTTAGAAGAACAAAGCAAAATATTGCTGTTGCCAAAACTTTGTTTTTTATGCGCATGGATGAAGTTTTATTTAGAGCGCAAATATATCCATTTGAGTTCTGTTGAATAAAAAATTATTATAAAAGATATTTAGAAAGGATTACGGGGAGTGATGGTATTATGCTGGCCGCAATTAAGTTAAGATCAATAAGGTTAAGGAGTACTGTTTACTCTAATTTGCCAGAATATCTGAGATAATATCTAAATGATGTTTTGTATGTATTCCTAAAAACTTTATGGTTGGTTTTAGTTTTAAATTTCCAAAAAAAGGATGTGTAAAATAATTGTCAGCATCAATTACAGTTAGTTCCTGAATTTTAATTTTGGTTTTTTCACTATGCATTTTTAGCGTTTCAATATCAAATTTTTTGGGAGTAACAATTTTAGGAGATTTTGCCCGGCCTCTTGGAATTTTGTTCATTGTAAAAACAATAATCCGGGCAAAACTAAAAGTAGATTTATATTTTCGAGGTTTATTTTTTTTTAATTCATCTACAATCACATTGATTGTTAAAAAAATATGCTCAATATGCCAGCCAACAGCAGATGCAGAAACTGATGAATTAATTGCCTCTTGCTTTGGTATGGTATTTTCAACTTTGTTTATTAATTCTATTATTTTTTTCATTTTTTCACTTGTTTGAAATAGATTAAAGTTCGTTTACAAAATGAGGCAACATTTAAGTTTACGAAGATTAAAACTATAAGATTTTAAAAAGCCATCCAAATGAAAATGCGTGGCGGTATTTTTTTATTAAGCCCTGGTTACAAACGGGGAATAGTAAAAGGAAAAGTATCGCAAAGAATGCAGAGTAAAACGCAAAGTTCGCAGAGAATATAACTTTGTGTTCTTTGCAGAAATCTTAGCGTTCTTTGCGATACTTAATTGTCGCCAAGGTTGTGTTTAATGAGGCAATGTGCGTAAGGCGCACCAATAACAGAAGGGTTGTGCAACTGTGACCTCTTTTTAGCGGCATAATCTTTCTTATGTCGAAGGGTCTGGCTTATTACTAGAATGCTTCACTACTTTATATAGCATTATAAAATTTATTATAGCCAATAATAACATTGGAATTCTTCTATAAATGAAATCGGTTGATATAAGCCTTTCAATTAATTCTAAAGAAAATTTTTTACCAAGCTCCACTTGAATAGGGATTTGAATAGTTATAGTTGAGACAAGGGTTATTAAATTAAAAAATAATGCCAACCAAACTAACCATTTGGATATAATCATCGGTCGAAACCAAAATAATAAAATCTGAGGGATGAAGGATAAGAAAAAGAAAACAACAAATAGTGGAATAATCAGCGAACTATCAATTTCATGAAATTTAGGAAATTCATTTGCACCTACCGCACGCCATGTTCTGTAAGCAACCAATGAATTTACTATACCTCCACCAAAAACATAGAAAGATAGCAGAATATAGACTGAAAATACAATACTTGAAATTTTGTTTTTATTAGCCATTTGATAATTTTTAAAAACATTTTATGTAATATTCTTTGTTTTATAGAGTCGTCGCTGACTTGCCGTTAATGTGAGTTTGTGAAAAAACTCCCTGCCTTCAATCAAATATACACACTATGTGAATTGCCCCGTCATTGTATGATTTTTGTAAAAGAATAGCGTATGCAATTCATACAAGGCAACAACCGTAATCAAACCTATTTCAGTACAGTAGACCGGTGTGGGGAAAGCTGATAAATTTTAGAGGCATGAAAAGATTAAATGCAAGAGGAATAAAAGCAGCCAATAAAATGCTGCTGATAGCAGCCACAGTTTATAATTTAAAGAAGTGGCTGAAGTTTACCGCATCAAAAACAAATATCAAAGCAATGGCAATAATGAAAACAAAAACAGGGGAAGGTTTTGTCTTTATCAAAAACATTTTACTGCAGTTTATTGTAAGGCCAATACAGCAGGAAAATTTTTCCATCCATCGCTATGCTTTGTAAAAAATAAAAAATAGCCCCACCACAAAAGCTTCTAAATGCCTGTAAAGAGAAACTGCCAATAGTTTTTTATAATTAAGGTTGTGCAACAGTGACCCTTGTTATAGGCAGTGCTTTCATGGGTATTAAGTACAGTCAGTCGAACTAGGCTAATGCCTTTTTCTTTGCTTTAGAAGTAGATCGAAATTTTCTTAAAGCATTTTTTTCTTTAAGCTTAGCCATAAGTTTTCTGAAATCACGAAGTTCTTCCTCTGTCCAAGGTTTTGACTGAACGGTAAAGTCAACATTTTTCGGTTCTTTTATTAGTCCCATTTTGTTATGATTTATAATATTGAGAAATTAATCGGTTTGCTGCGTTTGTTTCAATAAACATTCGAAGTCCACGAAAATGTGTTGCGTAAAGTGTTTCTTTATAGTGTTTAATTAGTGCTGACTTTGCATCAAAAGCAAGAAAGCCCTCATAACCTTTGTCAGATGACACCTTGCAAGCATAAGCAACAAGATTACCTGGAACGCCTAAGTAAACTTTGTCTTTATTCTTGTAGAACTTTGCACTTTCAATAAGGTGCATGAAAATGTGGTCTTGCTTGTCCTCAAAGCTTAGTAAACCTTGAATAATTGTCGGGTTGTTAGCAGTAGTAAGTTTGTAAACTTCTTTAGTTTTGTCTTTAATCTCTTTTATCCAATTAAATTTCCAATCGGCCTTCTTGAGTTGAGTAATATCCTTAATGGTCAGTCTCACAATCTCAGTGTCAAAAACCTCGCCAGTGGAAGTGTTTTCAATAGAGTTCGTCAGCTTATCTATGATGAAATCGAGAGGTATTTGTTGTCGTTTTTTCACTCTGCTAATTTATGAAAAAATGTTCATTTTTAAGTGAATATTCCCGTTAGCAGAGGCTCCGGTAGCATTGCCTATAACGGGAGTTTGTGAAAAAACTTTCCGCTGCCAACCAATATACAGGGATTATTACACTTTGGGTTGCGTAATACAGTTGTTGGTGCAGCTCACTCACAAAACCTATTTGAACACAAACAACGGCGGAAGATGAATAAAAGGTTCAAAATTTATTCTGATTAATTTGTTTTTGCTCCTGTCTCGTTTTCTTAACTTCTTTCTTAATAATATTTTTGTCAGTCCATTGCTGTAATAATGAATTTGGTTTTGACATCATCTCTTCGAGTTGTGTCTTAGTCAAACCTTTCAAATCGTTTAATGTTACGTGTTTACTTCTTGACATGTTTAGGGTCTTTAAAACTTGCAGCCAACGAACAAACTGCTGTCCTGAGTTTGTAACTCAGGACTATACTTTTTTATTTTTTATTTTGAGAGAAGAATTATGGAGAATGTCCTTAGTTGCAAACTCAGGACAGCGCCACTTTTATTATTTAGACATACTACGAATAGCAAGTGATTGCACACAACTTGCATCACTGCCTTGTATTATTTCACGGGTTGTTTGGTGCCAGGCTTTTTTCTGATGTCAATATTGAGCTCTCTTTCTGCAACATTTATCAGGGTATCAA
>JANXQO010000055.1 GCA_025353485.1 Chitinophagales bacterium | reverse complement strand
TCAAAGAGATACTGATCAGCCTGTGGTGTCCATAAAGGCCTACAGCAAATATGATTTTGTGCCCGGTGAAAAGGTATTGGCTTATGATGATTTTTCAAAGGATGCTGTTGGCGATTTTCCGGTACAATGGACGACGAATGCTTCCGGAGAAATAATGATGCTGGATAATCACCCGGGCAAATGGCTCAATATTTCTAAAGAAGGGTATTATATTCCAAAATTCATTAAATCGCTGCCGGATAATTTTACACTGGAGTATGATCTTCTTTTTTTACCGCCTGAAAAAATAAACGGACCCAATACTGCAGTTGTTGCCAGCCAGTTTATTTCAATGCCTGATAGTAAAAAGCTCTTTGAGTATTCTCCTGACCGTAGTTATTTTGAACTGGATCCTTATATGAATAATGTAAACATTGGCAGTTATACAAAAATGGGAGAAAAGCTTTTACAAAACCAGTTTAATGTAAAAGGCGTACAACGCATCAATGTATTCAATTACCACATTGCGGTATGGCGTCAAAAAACAAGGCTGCGGGTTTACCTTAATGAGACCAAAGTAGTAGATGTACCATCATTGCTGGCAGAAGATATAAAGTACAATGCCATTCGATTTAATACTTCTCTAAATAATGACGGGAGTACCTGGCTCATCAGCAATTTTAAATTTGCTTCCGGTTTGCCCGATACAAGAAATAAATTACTAACCACAGGAAAATTTTCTACAACCGGAATTTTATTCACCACCAATTCTTCATCTATTCTGCCACAATCTTATGGCACACTAAAAGACATTGCTGCAGTACTGAAAGAAAATGCGGATGTTAAAATTAAAATTGTTGGACATACAGATAGTGATGGTGAAGATGCAGCGAATCTTGAATTATCAAAGAAAAGAGCAGAAGCAGTAAAAGTAGTGCTGGCAAAAGAATTTGGTATTGAAGAGAGTCGTATGCAAACTGATGGCAAAGGTGAAACACAACCATCCGAGCCTAACACTTCTGCAGAAGGCAAGGCACAGAACAGAAGAGTTGAGTTTATTAAAATGTAACTGTCAGAAACTGGCTTAAATACTATATTATGAAAAGTTTTATTTGTAAAATAGCTCTCTTATTTATTGCAATCAGTAACTCTTTACATTCCAATGCTCAAAAAAACTTTGTTATCGATGTGTTTAACAAAACTTTTTTCAACCTCTTTGCGCAAGGTTATCCTGACAAGGGTCAGGGTATTTTTATTTCCTATAATTCTATTGTTGAAAAGAGTAAAAATCGCCTTTATACATGCAAGCAAGATGCCGTATTTAAAGGAGTAGAGGGGCATCTGAAATTTAAAGCAGATAATAATGAAGTTCCGGGCATGATTGATATTTATTTTGATAACCCGGCAGTGGGTGATTTAACATGTACCATTAATGCAGATTGGCCTTATAAAGTAGAATTCATTTCCGGGCCTCAGAGAGGCCTGAGCCCCAATGCAGCTATTGTTATTACTGTTGATACTGTCAATCACGGGCCGGCTCCTAAAGGAGACATAAAAGTTTCGGGTGATAGCAAGCCTGTGCCCAATATGGATGAACCAATCCCAGCAATTATCAATTTTGACTGGCAGGTAATACAACGCACAAAGAAAGATAAAAATGATGTAAAGGACGGAAAGGCTTATAACGAGGTTACTTATTTCTTTACATCCAACGGTGATTATGCAGCTGTAAAACCAGAAGATAAAAGTTTTAGTGTGATGATCTATTCAAAGAAAGGGCATACATGGATGTTTGATGATAAAAAGAAAATCATCACTGTAATGAATATGCCAAAAACTGTTGGTGAAGGAGGAATGCTTGGAAAAGGGATAGCAGAAGAAATAAAGAAGGCGCCACTTACAAAAGGCAAACATGATGAAGAATTTACTATTAAAAAAACAGGTATAACGAAAAGCCTGTTTGGCTATACAGCAGATGAATATGAAATGAAAAGCAATAAAGTCATTACTTCAAAAATTTCGTCAATAACCGGTACTGTTTCTTTTTGGTACGCCAAAGTGCCTTTTGACCCGGTAAAGATTTATACCATGGGTGTTGGCCGGCCGACAGATTTAAATAAAATTCAAAACGATCCAAAAATGAAGAATAACATTTTTGCCATACCCGTTCTCAATAAAAATTACCTGTGGGTGGAAACTGAATCAGGTGGAATAAAAGGAATGGAAACAATAGAAATAAAAAAAGTGAGCAATACCATTTTCACAGGAGGTTATAAAATAAAAGTGATAAACAGTTTAAAAGATATGCTGAGAAGGGATGATGACAATTAAAAATCATTTACAAACAATTTTTTGTTTTAAATTCGCCATACACACTCTCGTGGTCATAAACAATATCCCCGAAATGTATTCGTATCCGCAATGATACTTTAGGTTCTCTTTGTAATTCTTCAAACACTAATTTTGTTCCTATTTTTTCATCAGAAAAATATGTTGCATAACTTTTAAAATCCTATTTCGGAAAAAATAGGATCAATCTTTTTCTAAATTTTATTTTTTATTATCACATAATTTGTATCTTGTTATCACCTTCTCTTACCACAGTATACTAACGCAATTGGCAACCACCTTTCTTTATCATTTTTTTTATTCATAACTAAAACTATATACATGAGAAAGATTATTGTAAGCATCTTAAGTATGCTTGTTCTTTTATTATTTTCAGTTCCCGCTATTTCACAAAAGAAAGCCACCCTAAAAACAATGACATGGACCACCAAATCAAAAGCGGCTCATGATTTTGCATCCAGTGGCGCTGATCATTTAATGAATGCAGAATTTCCCCAGGCTTATTCTGATTTCGTAGCCGCAGTTAAGCTTGATCCTAATTTTACAGTTGCCCTTGTTTTTTTGAGTAATCTAACTACAGGTGAAACACACAAATCGTATGCGCAACGGGCTCAAAAATCTGCCGCGGATAAAACAGCAGGAGAAAAATTATTTGCCTCTCTAACAGATGATAAAAAAAACCAGGCCGAGAGACAGGAAATATGGTCCAAACTTCATACAATGTTTCCTGACGGGCAAATGATTGGAGATTTTTATGTACAAACACGTGCCACGCCTGAAGAACGCTTTGCGGCTGCACAAGACTATATAAAAAAATTTCCTGCTCAGCCGTCAATGTATAATACTATAGCCTATTATTATTTGCAGGATAAAAAAGATAATACAATGGCTAAACAAAATTTCGAAAAATATATTTCTTTATATCCTGAGGGAAGTAACCCTTATGATTCAATGGGAGAATTTTATTTAAATACCGGTGATACCGCAAATGCAAGGAAGTATTATAATATTTCTCTTGAAAAATATCCTTTTAGCAACAGCTCTGTAAACGCAATTCAGAAAATGGCAGATGATAAAAAGAAAGCTGAAATGAAGTAACGGAATAAATGAAATTTATTGTTATCCCGGTTTGTGTTATCACAAACCGGGATTTTTATGTAAAGGATTAATTATAGAATTTATTTTATTTGTTTACCCAACCATCTGCTACACTTCATACATCAATGATATATTCTTATTACTAAATAAATTTATTATGAAAAAAATAATCCTTATCAATGCTGTATGTTTGGTTGCAACACTTATATCATGCAACAAAGCAAATCAGGACCAGGTAACATTAACACCATCAACAACAGTAGCATCAGTAGGGCAAACAATTTCTGTAACCTTAAGTGCTAATGCAAATGCAAGCAATTGGACAGTTACTCCATCCGCAACAGCAAGCAAACAATTTGCTATCACTACACAAAAAATAAATTATTTTACTTTCAGCAGTGCAGGGCAATATTCAATCAGTGTAAGAACAAGAGATATTGTTTATGACTCTACCCGTCATCAATCTTTAGATTCATGCTGGCGAAATGGTGGCGGAGATAGAGGCGGATGCAAACGCGGCGTAGATTCTGCTTCTGTTACAATAACTGTGAAATAAAAATTTATAAACCTTCTCAGTGTGTTATAATATAAACAGTCCTGTATTAAAAACACAGGACTGTTTTATTTACTTAATAAGTTGCTGCTGTATCCTTATCCTTTATGCAGTGGCTGCTGCTGCCATTTTGGGTGTTCCCATTGCTGCGGCTTCGTTCACTTCGTAGCAGGTATTTTTGCTAACGCTTCCTACACCATCATCAATAAATTTTTGAACCTCGACTGCTGATGGGCCATCCCATACACAGGTGCCCGTCTTCATATCTGTTGATGGATATACACTGAGAAGCTTAAGACCATCGGGCATGCTTGCAGTAAGTTCCTGGGCAGAAGCCCAAAATTTTTCAGGATCCTGAATGTCGTGATGTGCAATAACTAACATAGTATTTGATTTAAATGATGACAGAATAATAAAACCAGGGATAGGAATTTCAGGATTAATTTGGTGGCAGATCAAATGGTAATTGAACCAAGGTAATAAAAAAAATCAACAAGTCTTTTTAAATAGTAACCAATCAATAATTATAAAGATTTTGTAAATCTCAGTTTTATCCTGCTAACAATGCCGGTATTGTTTAATTTACAAGACTTATAAACTATGATCTGTGAAAAAAATATTATCAGTAATAACTTTTTTTATTTGTGCGCTTACCATACATGCACAGGACAATGTAAACAGGGAAGCGAAAGTGCCACTTACTCAATGGGCAGTAAACAGTAATTATTCAAAAAGTGATAAGGGGCAGCTTATAATAAATTTACCCGTGCAGGCGGCTATGGTATGTATTATTAACCGTACCGGCGAAGCAAAAACTTTTGCATTACACATTGGCACGCCAAAAGAATTGTTACCGGGTAGTTATGATATTACATTCTGGGGAATAAAAATTCCTTCAGTTGCAATTGAAAAAGCGAAGGACACACGAATACTTGCAGGCGTATTAAATTCTACCGTAAAAGGCTTGTGGGAAATATGGACTGCTGACGGAGTAAAAATATTCAGTGCCGGAGGGCCAAAACAAGTGGCACTCCCTGTAGGAAATTATATTGTGAAAACACACGGAGCTGAAATAAAAACAACTATCACTGATGGAAAAGTAAGCATCTTTAGTTTTACAAACTATTAGGTGAGTTAAATAACATCATTACATACAATTCACAAAACATTGATCTGGTATGGCTTTCTCATCCTCCCGTCAGGAAACAATGCAATAAAAATTCCTGAAGTATAACATTGTGCCAAAAACGCTGCATCAACATTTTAATTTAGTGTTTGGTTAAGGTAATGTGTTGTTAAACATATAAACAACCTTTTTTGCCGGACATTTGTGTATTCATTTGCACAAAAAACATAACCATTATGAGAACAAAAATTTTATTACTCTTCGCAATATATTTTTGTGTAGCACTTGCATCAAATGCGCAAATCAATACCAGCAAGTTTTAACAGGAGGCAGCTTTAGTATGTATAGTGCGAAAAATACTCAACCTTACCCCAATTCGAAAAATGAATCCCTTTATACAAATTTTCTATTTGGTAAAGCTGTAAAAGAAAATAATGTAGTTGGCGTGATTCTGTCTTATAACTACTCCAATAATTATTATAACAATAATCAGGACACAAAAAATACCCAATATAGTGCGGGTGTTTTTTATAGAAAATATAAAAGATTGATAAAGGATCTTTATTTTTTTGGCGAAGTGGATGCATTATACCATCACGGAGAAAGTACACCAGGATATACTCAAAATGGAAATTATTTTTCAAGATCAATTTCTAATGGCGGGTCAGTGTCTTTCATTCCCGGTATTTCCTATGCAGTGTGTAAAAGAATGCAGCTAGAGTTATTGATGCCAAATATAATAGGGATTTCTTATTCACATACAAAAACAGATTACATTAATACTCCTGCACCACCTTCAAGCGGGGAAGGAAATTCTTTTTCGTTTAATACAAATTTAAATGCCAATTTATTAAATTCTTTCGGAATTGGATTTAAATTTCTTTTGGGTAAATAATAACTTCCTGCAGGGTATTTACAGTTTAAATGCAAATGCTAAAGAACTTTGAAGGTTCACAGATCACAAGTGTTCTTTTGCAGTTAAAACCTTAGGCATTATTTTCGCTATACATCTAACCAAATTATAGTTATGGATAAAATAGAAAAAATGCACATGATGGATAAAATGATACGTGAGCTGGAAGATATTACCAACAGCCAAACATCATTGCTTAAAAAAATTACGCAGCTTGAGGCTGATAACATTAACCTTGGTAACACCTTACTTGATAAAAGACTTCCGGACATTCATGGAAAAGTGGATGAAGCACTTACAGAAGTAAAAGCTGTAGGAGAAGAGTTCACAGAAGTGAGAGATAAATTTGTAAAAGATAATAAGCTGGATGAGGTATTGCCCGAAAGTTGATTACTAAAAAATATTTAATATGGCATGTAAATTTAAAATACCATTTAGCGGTTCATTACAGCAGTCGCTAAATAAAGCACGTGCAGCAGTTGAAGGGCAGGGCGGGACATTCAACGGCGATGAATCCTGCGGCAGTTTTGAAGTAAGTGTTATGGGAAATATAAAAGGATCTTATGCAGTTATGGGAAATGAACTTGATATTGCAATAGATTCCAAACCATTGTTTGTTTCCTGTGGTATGATAGAAGGGTTTTTAAAAAGTAAATTAGGAGGTTGATTAATTAGCCTGATGTCAGACACCTGAACACATGAAATTATTCTATTAAATTTTTATACGCCCTCTCTCCAAAATAAATATACTTTTTAGATTCTCTTTTTGTTCGCATCAATATAGCATGTATAAAACCATTCCGCTCCACCTGCACGGTATGAAATATTTTTTTCTCAGGATTCGTTTTAAAATAGAATTGTATCCTTTTGTCTGCGGATTGGTAAACGACCAAACTGTCATCTCTTGTTTTAGTAAAATGAAAATAAGCAGAGAGATCACGCAACATTAAAAAACTGCGATACCATGTACCGCCCGTATCAGAAACAAATCGTTTTCCATTTAGTAACGCAACGCTGTCATTGTAGGCAAACACGTTAAGCGTCGAAGTTTTATTATTTTGGAGCCACGTTTTTATTTTAGGCAGGTAAGCCGCTTCATAGCCATAATCACTATCCAGAAAACTTATCCGTTCCACATAAGAAGGAATTTCTTTTACACCATCCAGATAACTAAAAATAAATCTTCCTCCCCCGCTGTGACCGTTTAAGTACATCACTTTTTCTTTTGAAGAAAAAAGCCCAAAGAGGGTGTCAGCAATATGTTGCACTTCGGCAATATAGTTTGCATTCTTTGTTTTCCATAACGGCCAGCTTTTAAAATCATTTTCAAGATATACAACAACAATGTTTTGTCGCTTCAATTCATTTCTTATAAAATTAGTTTGTGCTTTTATGTGTTGGATATCAAAATGCCAGTCCTCCCGTTCTCTTATCTTTTGCCCCATTGTTTGTTCTGTGGTATTTCCATTGGGCAATGCATATAAAATAATAATTGTTTTTTTTAAAGAAGAAGAATTTGCAGGAAAATCAATCGTGACCTTCACATCATCATACAATTTAAAAATCAGTAAAGAATCTTTTTGGTGAGAAAAACTGATGAAAGAAAAACAAACCAGGAATATGATCATTACTAATAATTGTTTTTTAAAATTATTAGAACAACATACCATAACCTAAAATGGTTTACTGAAGAAAAATAAAAAAAAATAACGCCCTAAATAAAGTATGCCAAAGAATGGCTGCTAAAAAATTAATACGCTAACCTGATCTCAACATTCCATCTGCCGGCTTCTAAAAATTCCAGGTCTATTGAATCATTCCCAACAGTTAAAACAACCCGAAAAGGAAATGTAACTTCTTCCAGTGTATACCCAATTTTTTTGCCGTAATTATCGTTCTGTGTTCTTCTTAAATAAGTTCCCGCAGTAACAGTCATATCGGTTATCTGGGGCTTGGCAGTTACTGCCTGGCTGCCAATTCCATAGGGCGAATTGCCTGTTTCACTATCTAAAAAAATATCTATTTGATTAAGTAGTTTATTTTGTAATGTAGCGGATAAATGAGTTACATGTATTGTTTTATAATGGATGATATAAGGTTTTTCATACTTACCCGCATAGGCATCTTTCTTCCAAAAACCGTTTATCAAACTGTCTCTATCCCCTAATTTGTACAACATTTTTCCATTGCCATCTCTTTTTCCTTTATACCAATTTCCTTCATACCACTCACCATTTTTCCATGTAAATTTTCCATTACCATCAGGTAATCCGGCTTTAAAATTACCTTCGTAAGTATCAGTTCCCGTTGCCTTTCCTGGTCCGTCGGCTTTGCCATTTTTACACCCGCCTTCATATTTGCCTTTAAGCGTTTCCATTACTACAGCACAATCCTGGGCTTTAGCATTTATCAATAATAAGAGTGTGAGAATAGAAATTGTAAAAATTCTTTTATACATGTAGCAGTTTTTATTGTGTTTAATGAAAATATCTTTTAAAGGCCAGATAGAAAAATTTATAGCAAAGAAATATTTTTTTATTTGATGATAGTTTGTGGTATTAAAATCAAGTCGGTTAAATTTACTTTTCAAAATTACAATATGCGTACATTCTTCCTGCTTTTGTTATTACCCTTTACTTTGTTTAAAACTAATACATTTAAAAAAAATGCAGATACTATTGTTTATAATGGCATCATATATACCGTAAATGAAAAATTTGAAAAAGCCCAGGCCTTCGCTATCACTGATCGAAAAATTATTGAAGTTGGCAGCACTGATGATATTTTAAAAAAATATTCAGCAAAAGAAATGATAGATGCAAAAGGGCAGGCAGTGTATCCCGGCTTTATTGATGCACATGCACATTTTGTAGGCTATGGGCAATCTCTTTTCCAGGTAGATCTTTTTGGCAGCAACAGTTGGGAAGAAATTTTAGAAAGACTAAAAAAGTTTTCTGCAAAACATCCAAACGAAAAATGGATAAGAGGAAGGGGTTGGGATCAAAATAAATTTGCAGGAAAATCATTTCCCAACAATGAAAAATTAAATGAATTATTTCCGGGCAAACCTGTTTACCTCACAAGAGTTGACGGTCATGCAGCAATAGCCAATAAAAAGGCAATGGATATTGCCGGAGTAAAGCCCGGGCAAACTTTAGTTGGCGGAGAAGTAGAAACTAAAAATGGAAAACTTACCGGCATATTGGTTGATAATGCAACAGACCTTGTCTCATCATTTATACCCGGCGCAACCAAAGAAGATTACATTAAATGGCTTACTACTGCAGAGAAAAATTGTTTTGCTGTTGGCCTTACAACTATTACTGATTGCGGATTAATGTACACAGATGTTGATGGAATTGACCTGATGCAAAAAGCAGGTATGCTAAATATTCGTTTGTATGTAATGCTCAGCGATGATCCTGCTAACTTTTCACATTATTTAAAAAGAGGCCCATACAAAACAGATAAACTATTTGTAAAAGGTTTTAAATTTTATGCGGATGGCGCATTAGGCAGTCGTGGCGCATGTTTGCTGGAACCGTACAGTGACAGGTCTAACTGGCATGGCTTTTTGTTAAGCGATAAAAGCCACTACGACAGCATGGCTAAAATATTAGCCAACACCGATTTCCAGATGTGTACACATGCCATTGGCGATTCGGGAAACCGCGAAATATTGAATGTGTACAACCGTGCATTAAAAGGCAAGAATGATAAACGCTGGAGAATTGAACATGCACAGGTTATCAATCAAAATGATTTTAATTTATTTGGAAGCGCAAACATTGTTCCTTCTGTGCAGCCAACACATGCCACCAGCGATATGTACTGGGCTTCAGAAAGATTGGGGGCCGAAAGAGTGAAAGGCGCTTATGCCTTCAAACAATTGCTGCAACAAAATGGTTGGATACCTTTAGGCACTGACTTTCCGGTGGAAGATATAAGTCCTTTCAAAACTTTTTTAGCAGCAGTATTTCGTAAAGATGCAAAAGGATTTCCTGCAAACGGTTTTCAAACTGAGAATACATTAACAAGAGAAGAAACAATTAGAGGCATGACGATCTGGGCAGCAAAAGCAGATTTTCTTGAGAAAGAAGTTGGCAGTATAGAGGCTGGCAAAAAAGCAGATTTTATAATTCTTGATAAAGACCTGATGACCGTTGATGAAAAGAATATTTTAAATACAAAAGTTGTAATGACTTTTGTCGGCGGTAAAAAAGTGTATGGGAGATAAATATTTAAAATTCTAAAAACTAAATTCTAAAAAACTAAAAATGAAGAAACTCTCTTTTTTCTTTTTCTCTTTTTTAATTATAAACATCTCCTTTTCTCAAAAAGGTAATGACCTTATCAAGGTAACTGATATGCTGCAAATTAAAACTGCAGGATCAGTAACGTTATCCAACGATGGCAGCAAAGCCGCATTCACAGTAACTTCCATTGAGCCTGATGACACTAAAACTGATTACAGGTATGTATCCCAGGTGTATACGATAAATACAGATGGCACATCATTAAAGCAACTAACCTCTGCAAAAGATGGTTCATCACAACCGGCATGGAGCCCTGATGGAAAGCAGTTGGCTTTTGTAAGATCTGTTGATACTAAACCTCAAATTTTTATTTTACCAATGGATGGCGGCGAAGCCAAACAACTTACGCACAGTAAGTATGGCGCATCAAATCCTAAATGGAGCCCTGATGGAAAACAAATACTTTTTGCTTCCGGAATTTCTTTGTCAGAGCTTTTAAAAGACTCCGTTCTTAATCCTTCACATGAAATTCCTCTTTGGTCTTTTGAAAAACCCGGCTTTAATAAAAATGAGAATTTAAAATCTTCTTCTGCCAAACCAAACCCTGATGGAAATATGGAAGAGATAAGAGCCTATCTCGCCAAAGATGAGACAGATAAAAAAGCGAAGGTGCTTAATAAATTAAATTTCCAGGATGAAACAAATGTATCTTCAGAAACAAATTTTACACAATATTTTATTACCAATGTACAGGATAGTGCAAAGCCAAAATTGATAACCAAAGGTTTTTACCGGTTAAACAATATTGATTTTACTCCCGATGGAAAATTAATTATATCGGGTTATATTGATTCAATCCAAAGCCCTGACCGTTCTTTGGAAAATCAAATACTAATTGCAAACATAGATGGCAGCAACATTAAATTATTACTGGGTAAGCCAAACATGAATTACAACAGTGCCAAATTATCTCCATCAGGTAAGTGGCTTGCCTTTGTGTATGGCACCACAAGTTTTGTTGAAGTTCCACAACTTGCAATCATGAATATGAATAGTGCTTCAAAAGATATCATCACAATTCCTTTTGACAGGAACACAAATAATATTACATGGAGCAATGACGAAAAAAATATTTATTTCTCTGCACAAAGCAATGGCGGGCAGCCATTGTACAGGGTTAATATGGGTACAAAAATGGTGGAAGAACTTTCGGATTATAACAGTGGTATTTTAAGTTTTGATATAGCTGGTAGTAAAATTGCCTTTACAAAAACACAGGTTAGCGATCCTTCTGAACTATACATTGCTGATGCATCAATGAAAAATATAAAGCTGGTAAGCAATTTTAATAATTGGGTTAAAGAAAAAAAATTATCAATGCCTGAAAAGAAAACTTTCGTTAATGATAAAGGCATCACGGTAGAATATTGGATAATGAAGCCAACCAATTATTCACCCGGAAAAAAATATCCTTTGTTACTGGATATTCATGGAGGCCCATCCGCAATGTGGGGGCCGGGAGAAGCAAGTATGTGGCATGAGTTCCAGTTTTTTTGCAGCAAAGGTTATGGCGTTGTGTATTGTAACCCGAGAGGCTCAGGCGGCTATGGTAAAGAGTTTCTGCGTGGTAATGTAAATGACTGGGGAGCCGGCCCAACAAAAGATGTACTAACTGCGTTGGATAAAACAGTTGCCGAAGGTTGGGCAGATACTTCCAAACTTGTGGTAACCGGTGGCTCTTACGCAGGTTATCTTGTTGCATGGATAATCGGGCACGACCATCGGTTTAAAGCAGCCTGTTCACAACGTGGCGTGTATGATCTTGCAACATTTTTTGGTGAAGGGAATGCATGGAGATTAGTCCCGAATTATTTTGGTGGCTATCCATGGGAACCCGAAGTGAATGCAACATTGGTAAGAGAATCACCCATTACTTATGTAAAAAATATTACTACTCCTTACATTATTTTTCATGGAGAGAATGATAGGCGCACAGGTTTTGTACAGGGGGAAATGTTATACAGAAGTTTAAAAGTTTTGGGACGACCAGTGGAATATGTGCGTCATCCGGGGGCTACACATGAATTAACAAGAAGCGGTGATAACCGCCAGCGTATTGATCAAATGCTGCGGACGTATGAATTCTTTGAAAGGTATCTGGATAAAAAATAGGTTCGGCTTTCTGTATCTATATTGGTTGTTGTAAATATTTATTGTTTTAGACTTTAATAGGTGTCCTTTTCATGTTCTTTTTACCATTAATATTTAAAAATCTTGCCCCCTGCCATCACCTCCTGTGTCTTTTCATCAAAGGTTACTTTTGCTCCGGTATGCACAGCAGCGTTCGTCATAATGGTTGCAATGGAATGGCTGTAACCTACTTCTACAGGGGCATTTGGCGTTTTGCGGCTGCGTACACATTCCATCCAGTTGCGTATGTGGTTGTTCGTCAATTTATCCCCGCCTGTGTTTGCAGTCACCACGACTTTTTCAACTTCTGATAAACTCATTTCCGGAAGTAAGAACGGTTGCATGTTCATATCATCTGCAAACTTTTTTGTTAATCCCCCCTGGGAAGAAACTTTGTTGGTGTTCAAATTTAATTCACCTCCATTTGAATAATAAATTTCTGCAGGGTTTTCATCTCCATTGTGCATGCGTGAAGAAAAAGTTACCTGGAAACCTGAAGTGGGGTCAGCAATTGGTCCGTAATCTAAAACGGCAGTCATGGTATCCCAATTTTTCCTTCCATCTTTCCACATATAAATTCCGCCGTTGGCAACAACACTTCTTGGATGCTGCAGACCACTGAACCAATGCACTGTATCTATCTGATGGCTCATCCATTGCCCCGGCATACCGGATGAGTATGGCCAGAACAAACGGAACTCAACATATTTTCTTGCATCAAAATTTTCATAAGGGCGGTTGAGAAGCCAGCGTTTCCAGTCAGTATCTTCTTCTTTTAATTGCGGCACTAAAGCCGTTCTGCGCCAGCGTCCCGGCTGGTTTACGTTCCATGATAACTCTACCATTGTTATCGGCCCAAATTTTCCTGATCGTATAAATTCATTGGCTGCATGATAATTTGCACCGCTTCTTCTTTGCGATCCGATTTGTATAATTCTGTCGGATGCCTTCACAGCTTTTAATGCGGCTCTTGCATCTTCCATTGTTTCGGCAAAAGGTTTTTCTACATATGCATCCCAGCCATATTTCACCACTTCAACAGTATGCAGCGCATGTTGAAAATCGGCGGTGCTTAAAAAAACGGCATCCACTAATTTCTTATCATGCATCTCATCGTTGTTGCGGCAGGCAATTACATCATGCTGCATTTTATCTTTCCAAAAGGCAGCGCCTTCTTCTCTTCTTTTTTTCCAGATGTCTGACACGGCAACAACTTCAAAATTCAGCTCTTTATAATGATTCATAAAGCAGGGTGCATGTGATCCTTTGTGGCGATCAGAAAAACCAACAACACCAACCCTTACCCGGTCGTTTGATCCCATTATCCGCTTATAACTTTTTGCGCTGAAACCTGCTTTGGCAGCTAACACGGCGGCACCTGCCAATGCTGATTGTTTAATAAAATAACGACGTGAATTTTTCATGCTGAAGATTTTATTTATTTAAGTTCTTTTATTTTAATACTTCTGAAAGAAACATTATTACCATGATCCTGTAAAAGAATATGCCCTTTTTCTGCCATTCCAAAGTTGGGCCATTTTTCAAATTTGCTTTTGGCAACCAGCGCATAAAAATATTGAGTGCCTCTTTTATAATCAAGCATCTTCCACCCATTAAGCCAGTGTTCGATATTGCCATCAGGATGTACGATGATCATTCCCCTGTTCCACTCACCAATTTTTTTCCTGGCTCTGGGTTCTTTGATTGCGGGAATAAGATCATACAAAGAACCAAGTGTACGGTTACCGATTGATCCCAATTTTGCATCAGGATGTTTAGCATCATCAAGAATTTGATATTCCAATCCTATTGCGGAGCCCTGGTTATTTTCTTTTTCTGTTACAAAATATTTTACACCGCTGTTAGCACTGTCAGTTATTTTAAAATCAAACTGCAGAATAAAAGCGCCGTATTCACCTGTTGTTACAATGTCGCCGCCATTGGTAGCTTCAGCACCGTTGGAAGAAAGCACTGATAATACATTATCTTTTATTTCCCAGCCTTTTTCAGGGAAATGATCTTTGTAGGCTCCCCGCCAGCCAGTGGTTGTTTTACCATCCCATAAAAGTTTTACTCCATTTCTTTTTTCCTGTTCTGATAAATTGTTGGTAAGAAAATTTACAACAAAAATAGTATCACCAGTTGATGGTTTAAGATCATTTGTTTTAATGCGGATGTTGCGCCAGTAAATTTTTTCACCAGCTTCTTCCGGTTTATTTATTTGGTGCACCTGCAAGGCAATAAAACCTTTTGGAGTTATATCATCCACAAGATTTGCTGCAGGTATACCATTAATAAATGTTCTGATAGAATTGCCAATGCATTCTATTTTGCATTTATTCCATTCTCCTTTTTTAAAAGCATTTTTGGCAGCAGGGTTATAATCCATTGGGTAAAGCCAGTCACGACGGGCCTCATCATAAATTCCTGCGGTCCATCCCCGGGACGACGGGTCAATCTCAAACTGATAACCATGCACTCTTCCATTCATGTAATCAGCTTTACTTTCGCTGCGAAACTGTACGCCGGAGTTCATTTTATTATCCAGCTTAAATTCAAATTCCAAAATAAAATCTCCATAATCTTTTTCTGTGGCTAAGAAAGAATTGGGTTCATTCATCACTGTTGTTCCAACTATTTCACCGTTCATAACTTCAAACTTTGCATGGCCATTCAGAGGCTTCCATCCTGTAAGATCTTTGCCGTTAAAAAGAGATTGCCATCCATTAGATGATTGCGAGAATGATAAGAGAGAAACACAAATAAAAAAGAGTGTCGAGTAAGTTTTTAATTTCATAAAAGGTATCGTTTAAGACTGGATAAACTTACAATTATCCGGCGACTATTTTAAAAATGATTTAGGCTATTTTAAATCCTGAGGCTGCTATTCGTTCAACACCGGTTGCAGATAACAGGAACATTTATTTTGGAACTGAAAAAGGAAATTTTTTTGGCGTTGATCAATCATCAGGAAAAACTGTTTGGAAATTCAGTTGGCTCCTTATTCAATAGATAAAAAACACGTAGATATAGTGCTGGGAGAAAACATGGATAAAAGATGCATCAGCCTAAGTAAAAAAAAATCATCAAAAGCAAATTCGGGATTGATACAAATATGGATTGATGCAGAATTTATTCCTTCCGGTGTAAATTTTGTGAGAAAGATAGCACTGACAAACCTGTAAAAGTTACTGCGAAATATAATTTTCCAGGTGGGTTATGGTGCTTTTTTGAAGATCAATAATTGCAGTAACAACATCGGTGATAGAAATAACACCAAGCACTTTATTATCTTTCATCACCGGTAAATGCCTTATGTGCCGGCCGCTCATTAAACCCATACATTTTTCAATATCATCTTCAGGTAATACAGTTATTACTTCTTTAGTCATAATTTCGTTAACTGTTGTTTCCTGTGAAGATTTACCTTTCAAAACAATTTTGCGTGCATAATCCCTTTCTGAAATAATACCTCTTAAATTTTCATCTTCCATAACCAGTAAAGCGCCAATATTTTTTTCACCCATAATTTTTAAAGCTTCATAAACAGTAATATTTTCTGATACCGAAAAAACGTTGCTGCCTTTGGATGATAAAATATCAGTGACTTTCATGATAAAATAATTTCTGTGTTACTAAAGTTAATAAACTTTTATGATGATGATTAAACATCATTTGTTTTACAACTCATGTGCAGATGCAGGAAGTTCTATTTAATTGAAGTAATTTCTGTTTTACTATATTTAGATTGAGTTTCCACTACTCCAAATCCGGGAGCAAACCATTCAGTTACATCCATATTTATTGGAATACCAATACCCATAGTCTTTATTTTCATTTTAGTGCTGTTGGTAATCTTGTAACAATCCCATGTACCCGCAGGGGTGGTTATTTTTTCTTTGCCTTCTACTTTCCTGTTAGTAACATCAAGGGTAAGCGTTTGTTTCATTCCTTTATTATCCAATGCTAATTCCATGTGCCCGTCTTTTAAATTATCTCCTGCATTCATTGCTGCAGGATATTCAATATAAACATTTTCAGCTTTGGCATCTGTGTTTCCGTACTCCTGCCCCTGGGGCATGCTCATCTTCATATCCATCATCATTACCCCTCCCATACATTTTACAGTGCTTACACTTTTGGTTGTAGAATTTCCTTTTTTATCAAACATTTCACTGGCAACATTGGCCGAAGAAGTGCCTCCGGAATTTTTATAACCGGAAATGGTATAAACCTGCCTTGCAGAAGTCTCGCCTTTTTTATTGTAGATCGTCATTTCTATTGTTTTATTATTCTGCAGGTAGTAATAATTTTTACAATCCTGTGAAATTGCGCTAATGCTTATAAAAAGCAGGGATACACTAAATAAATATTTCATGATGCTAAATTTTTGAATCCCAAATTAAACATTTTTTAAATTATACAACCACTAATCTTAAAGAAAAACCAAAGTATTAAGGATCAAATCAATATAAAATTGTTTCAACTTTCTAATTCCTTATTCCTTATTTTTCATTTCTTATTTAATGGTTATCGAAATGAATATCAATAAAGCAACTTTAGATGACATCCCTCAACTCGAAAAATTAATAAACAGCGCTTACCGGGGAGAAGAATCAAAAAAAGGATGGACAACCGAAGCATATCTGCTGGAGGGTAAAAGAATAAATGCGGATGGCATTAAAAAAATTATCAATGAACCCGATGCTGTAATATTAAAATGTTGCAACGATGATAATAATTTAGTGGGTTGTGTTTATCTTAAAAAAAATAAGAACAAAATGTATTTGGGAATGCTCACTGTATCACCAATGTTACAGGCACAGGGAATAGGCAAAAAAATTTTAAAAGCATCCGAAGAGTATGCAGTTGAAAAAAAGTGTGATACTGTTGAGATGAGAGTGATCTCCATTCGCCATGAACTTATTGCATGGTATCAAAGACATGGATACCACAACACAGGTAAGATCACTCCCTTCCCTGATGACCAATTAAGCATTCAAACAAAACCGGTGGAATTTATAACAATGGAAAAATCATTATAAAACAAAACTGTATGACATCCAAGGCAACAACTCCTGAACAGTATTTAAAAGAATTACCGAATGGCCGCAAAGAGCCTGTTACAAAATTGCGAAATGTTGTTTTAAAAAATCTTCCTAAAGGATTTAAGGAAGTAATGAGCTATGGCATGCTTGGCTATGTAATACCGCATGAAATATATCCACCCGGTTATCACTGCGACCCCAATCTGCCATTAGGTTTAATGAACATTGCTTCCCAAAAAAAATTTATAGCATTTTATCACATGGGTATTTATGGAAGTCCCAAATTGCTGAAATGGTTTGTAGAAGAATATCCTAAACACAGCATAGCAAAATTAGATATGGGTAAAGCTTGTATCCGTTTTAAAAAACCTGAACACATACCTTATAAACTCATCGGCGAGTTGGTAAAAAAAGTAAGCGTAAAAGATTGGATAGAAACTTATGAGAAAAATTTGAAGCGATAGTATCGTATCAACCTCACCCCTCAACCTTTATTATTATTTATAGCCACTACAACCCCTCTCCTTTGGAGAGGGGTTGAACGTTCTGCAAATTTGAAAAAAAATTCTTGGGGTGAGGTTTTATACAAACATTCCTAACTTTAATTCAAATTATTTACATGAAACATTTCATTTTCTTACTGCTTGCCACTTGCTATTCACTCCTTGCTTCTCCACAACAAACACAAAAGCCTCCGTTGCATGGCAAAAACTGGATGGCTGTTACAGGAAAGCCGCTGGCTGCTACTGCAGGTTCCATGATATTTCAACAGGGCGGCAATGCTGTAGATGCAGCATGTGCAATGCTTGCAGCTACCTGTACCATGTGGGATGTATTAAGCTGGGGTGGCGAAACACAGGCACTTATTTACAATCCAAAAACAAAAAAAGTAATTGCAATAAATGCATTGGGCGTTGCGCCAACAGGTGCAACTGTTGCATTTTTTAAAAACAAGGGATATAATTTTCCGCCGGAATATGGTCCGCTTGCGGCAACAACACCGGGCACTGTTGGCGGCTTGTGTTTAATGCTTGCCAAATATGGAACCATGAGTTTAAAGCAAGTGCTTGCGCCTGCAATGCAGCTTGCTGCCGGTTATCCTATTGAAGCACAAACAGCAAACAGTATGGAACGCAATAAAAAAATGCTGAAAGAATGGCCGTATTCTGCAAAAGTTTTTTTACCTCATGCAGGAGAAACAAGAGAAGCTCCCGAGGCAGGAGAAATTTTTATGCAGAAAGATTTGTTAGAGACACTAACTAAAATGGTGGAAGCAGAACAGAATGGATTAAAAAATAAAATGACCCGTGAGCAGGCCATCATGGCGGCTAATGAGCGTTTTTATAAAGGAGATATTGCAAAAGAATTTGTTCGTGGCAGTAAAGAACAGGGTGGATTAATTACCATGGAAGATCTTGCAAAATGGAAAGCTGTGGAAGAAGAACCGCTGCATACAAATTATAAAGGCATTGAAGTTTATAAATTACAACAATGGACACAAGGCCCGATGTTATTGCAATCGCTTAACATCCTTGAAAATTTTGATCTGAAGGCAATGGGATATAACAGTCCGAAATACATTCACACATTGTATCAGACACTCAACTTAACTTTTGCTGACCGCGACTTTTATTATGGCGATCCAAACTTCCCTCCTGAAGAGCCGATCAAAGGTTTACTAAATAAAGAGTATGCAAAGAAAAGAGCATCATTGATAACCTATGATAAAAACAATGTGAATGCATCTCCCGGCGATCCTTATCCTTACGAAGGAAAAACAAATCCATATACAGAAATTTTAAAACAAAGAAATCTTTTTACCGATACTACAAATTCAAAACAGGGAAATGCAATTCCATCTCAGGATAGAAATCAAAGTGCGTTAAATGAAAACACTTCTTTCAGTGATGCAGCATACATGGATAGATTATGGCGTGGCACCACATCTGTTGAAGCTGCTGATAAAGAAGGCTGGGTAGTTTCTATAACACCCAGCGGAGGATGGCTGCCGGCCTGCATTGCAGGGCATACGGGAGTTGGCATGAGCCAGCGTATGCAGAGTTTTGTTTTGGATGCATTCATCAACCCCTTTAATGTTGTTGAGCCCGGCAAGCGGCCACGGGTTACACTTACGCCAACACTTGCCTTAAAAGATGGCAAACCTTTTTTAGCATTTGGTGTACAGGGCGGGGATACACAGGATCAAAATTTATTACAATTCTTTTTAAACATGGTAGAGTTTGGAATGACGGTGCAACAATCTACTGAAGCAGCCAATTTTAATACCAATCAATTATGGTTATCGCTCGGCGGCACAAAAATGCAGGACCGCATACCAAGGCCCGGAGAAATTTTATTATCAAACACAACATCGGATTCAGTTCGCAACGAACTAAAAAAAATGGGTTATAAAATTAGTATCGGCACACGAACCAGTGGCCCTATCAATGCAATTTTCTTAGACACAAAACACGGAAGCTTATGGGGTGGTAGTAGTAACAATGGTGAGGATTATGGTATTGGATGGTAAACTTATTTTGTATAAATTTATATTGATAGTCAATTTATTTTTATACAAGAAAGTACGTATACATATGATTGTATGCAACCAATGATACACCCTACGAATCATAAAATTTATATGAAACATTTACTTCTTTTACTGACAATTTTCACGACTCTTTATACAAACGCACAATCCTTAAAACAGGGTGACAATCTTAAAACTGAATTTAAGAAAATAGCAAAGCCATATTATTTTGCTGCACCAAGTTTTACAGGTTGGATAGAAGGTGCTAATATGCTTTTAATAGGCGACAAACCAAATCCAAACGAATGTGATTTTGTATTTATCGCATTACAGGACACAACTTTAATTGGAATTTTTACAACTAAATCACCAAACGGTTTTATGTTTGACACAGAAGGCAACTCAATTTTGAGCAATACTTCGGAGTTCTTTTATCTTCCTGCGTGGACTGTAAAAAATAAAACTAAAATTGTTGCTACTGACAAAACAATCTTAACCGTTCTTGACAAAATGTATGAGCAGACAATGCAAGCAAATGACGGACAACTTGACGAAAAAATTATCAGAAAATTTCAGCAGTTTCAGACCGACACAACTTTGGCAAATAGACATCTTGCTTTACTTTTTGACAATTACCAAACAATAATAACAGAGACAGCAGCAAAAGGAGAAAAAGCACCAGCCGACATTTGCGTTCCCCTTATGAAATCTTTAGCAGGTGAATGTGTTTCCCCCGCTATCCTTAGTATGTTCAAATAAAAAAAGTATTGCTGTCCTGAGTTTGTAACTCAGGACAAACTAACCATTAGTAAGATGTTTAATAAAAAGTAAAAAGCCTTTTGCTTGCAACCCCCGCTATCCTTAGTATGTTTAAATAAAAAAAGTATTGCTGTCCTGAGTTTGTAATTCAGGACAAACTAACCATTATTAGGATGTTTAATAAAAAGTAAAAAGCCTTTTGCTTGCAACTTGTATATTTAATTTTACTTTTATCAAAAAAGCTATGAGTTCAGGAGGATATAAAATTACAGATCAGAGTGCAACTTATTTTGTAAGTTTTGCAGTGGTAGCCTGGGTAGATGTTTTCACCAGAAAAGAATATAGGAATATAGTAATAGATAGTTTAAAACACTGCCAGCAAAACAAAGGCCTGGTAATTTATGGGTGGTGTATTATGAGTAATCATCTTCATTTAATTATTTCCGCTAAAGAGAATAACATAAGTGATGTGCTTGGAGATTTTAAAAAATTTACCAGCAAAAAACTTCTTGCTGCAATATTGAATAATCCCGGTGAAAGCCGTAAAGGATGGATGATTAAGATTTTTAAAGAAGCAGGAGAATTAAACACTAGAAATAAAGATTACCAATTTTGGCAACAGGACAATGAACCTAAAATAATATTTACTCCTCAATTTGGCGCACAAAAATTAGAGTACATTCATAATAATCCGGTTGAAGCAGGCATAGCAGAAAAAGCAGAGGAATATATTTATAGTAGTGCCAGGGATTATTATTATGGCAAGCATTGCGGCTTAATAGAAATTGAATTTCTGTTATAACTGCATGTTTGTCCTGAGTTACAAACTCAGGACAGCGCAAGATTTCGAGTGGAAATAAACTAAGGATAGTAAGGGATTTTTTAAAATATACTTCTCAAACAATTAAAAAAGATTTGCAGTTAAATCACCAAAAAGTTTTAACGGCTTTTGAAGTAAACGCAAAAGACAGAAAATACCAGATATGGATCAAACTATAATTAGAAAAGCAACTATTGAGGATTTAGAAAAACTTTATCAATTTGAACAAGGAGTTATTGAGGCAGAGCGTCCATACGATTCGACCTTAAAAAAAGAGAAAATTCATTACTATAATTTAGAGGAAATGATTAAAGCTTCTCATATAGAAGTTTTAGTTGCAGAAATCGAAAGTAAAATTATTGGATCCGGTTATGCCCGTATTGAAAAAGCTAAGCATTACTTGAAACATGATATTCATGCATATTTAGGTTTTATGTATGTTCATCCTGAGCATAGAGGAAAAGGCATAAATAAAAAGATTATTGAAGCTTTAAAAAATTGGGCTTATTCCCAAAATGTAACCGAATTACGTTTAGATGTATATTTTAATAACATTTCTGCTATTAAGGCCTACGAGAAAATTGGATTTTCAAAACATATGATTGAAATGCGCTTTAATCTTGAAGAATAAGGCTATGCCTGTTCAGGTGTTGCGCCTGCTCCTGCCGTTTTTGATCTTTTGCTCATCAAGAATCTTTTTAATTTTTATGGGATAAATTCTAATCTGCTTCTTAGCCATAAATAAATTTTATGGCAGAAATAAATACTTCACCTAAAAGCAAAGGCAAAAAATATCCCGATAGCTATCGGGATAAAAGTATCAGGGTAGATCTTACACCAATGGTTGATCTTGGTTTTCTACTGATAACATTTTTTATTTTGACAACAACAATGCAGTCCCCCGCTATCCTTAGTATGTTCAAATAAAAAAAGTATTGCTGTCCTGAGTTTGTAACTCAGGACAAACTAACCATTAGTAAGATGTTTAATAAAAAGTAAAAAGCCTTTTGCTTGCA
>JANXQO010000048.1 GCA_025353485.1 Chitinophagales bacterium | reverse complement strand
TTGATATTGTTTTATCGCGTTTTTATAATCTTCTATCTCAAGATAACTTCTGCCTAATGTATAAGTTGCTTCAGCATCATTTGGATTTTTTGCTAATACTTTTTCCAGCCCTGAAATTGCTTTTGCATAATCTTCTATCTGGTAACTGCTCATTGCAATTATTCTTTCTCCTTCAGGACAGGTTTTACATTTTTGGGCAAGGTCTATTGCTTTTTGAAATTGCCTGTCATTAAAATAAAGCGATGCCAGCTCTTTTATTGTTATTGCATTATCGGGCTGCAATTGCAACGCTTTTTCAAAATAACCTTTTGCTAAAAAAATTTTTCGCATTTCAATATTTACCCGGCCATTCTCAATATATGCATCAATATATTTAGCATCAAAACTTATTGCCTTGTCAAAATACTTTGATGAAAGTAAATATCGTTTTGCAGTTTCTTCATCTGCACCCTTTTTAAAATAAAAATGTGCGCTGTCTGCCTGCGAAAAAATTTGTGTAAATGAAAGGATTGTAATGATTGTGAGCAACAGGGTTTTCATAACCAGGATTTATATTTGGATTTGCAGGTAATACTACTTAAGAATCACACTTCCTAACGCCGGAAGATGGATATTTATTTCAAAAACCCTTGACTTTTTATCAACTAATTTTACTTCAACTGAAGGATTTAATACATCACCTGTTCCCCAGTATTTTTTATCATCGCTGTTATACACTTCTTTCCAGTGAGGTTTGCCTGTTGCATAAACCTTCCAATCGTTACGAACAACAGGTGTCATGTTTAAAATGATGAGCATATCGTTATTGCTTCTTTTGCCTTTTCTTCTGTAGCAAATTACACTTTCATCCCTGTGGTTAAGGTCTATCCATTCAAAGCCTTTTGGATCAAACTGATGCTCGTATAATGCAGGCTCATTTTTATAAAGATGATTGAGGTCTTTAACACATTCCTGCAATTTTTTATGAGAATCGAATTGAAGCAATTGCCATTCAAGCTCGCTTTTATAATTCCATTCAGATGTTTGCCCAAACTCGTTTCCCATAAAAAGAAGTTTAGCTCCCGGATGTGTGTACATGTATGTATAAAGAAGACGGAGGTTTGCAAATTTTTGCCAGTCATCACCCGGCATTTTGTATATCATGGGTGATTTGCCATGCACTATTTCATCATGGCTTAGCGGCAGCATAAAATTTTCATCATAAAAATACATCATGCTGAATGTAAATTTATTCTGGTGATCTTTTCTGAACAATGGATCCATCTTAAAATAATTGAGGGTATCATGCATCCAGCCCATCATCCATTTCATTCCAAAACCTAAACCTCCGGCGTGTGTTGGTTTAGAAACGTTGGGCCAGTCAGAAGCCTCTTCTGCGATAGTTTGTACATCAGGAAAATCACGGTAAATAGTTTCATTAAATTCTTTTATAAAAGCAATGGCTTCAAGATTGCCGTTGCCGCCAAATTTATTGGGCTCCCACTCTCCTTCTTTGCGTGAATAATCTAAACGAAGAATAGAGTTTACCGCATCAACACGGATGCCATCAATATGAAATTTATCAAACCAAAATCTTGCACTGCTTATTAAAAAAGATTTTACTTCTCCCCTGTCATAATTAAAAATGTAAGAGTTCCAATCCTGGTGAAAACCTTTGCGCATGTCAGCATACTCATAGGTATGTGTACCATCAAACATAAACAGGCCATGTGCATCGTAAGGAAAATGAGAAGGAACCCAATCGAGAATAACACCAATATCTTCGTTATGAAATGCGTCTATCATTTCCATAAAATCTTCAGGCGTACCAAACCTTGATGTTGGTGCAAAATAACCGGCACCTTGATATCCCCAGCTTCCATCATAGGGAAACTCCATTACCGGCATTAGTTCTACATGTGTGAACCCCATTTCTTTTACATAAGGAACTAATCTTTTAGAAATTTCTTTGTAGGAATTATAGGTTTCTTCATCATTTTTATCCGGCCGCATCCAGCTTGCCAAATGCACTTCATAAATACTCCAGGGTGATTTAAGAGAATTGTTTTTCTTTCTTTTTTCCATCCATTGCCCATCCTTCCAGTCATAATTTAATTGCCATGTTTTAGATGCCGTATTTGGACGTTGCTCCCAATAGTTTGCATAAGGATCTCCTTTGTGCAAATTGACTCCCTGAAAACCTGTGATATGATATTTGTATTCTGTGCCTTTAGCAATATTTGGAATAAATCCTTCCCATATTCCCGAACTATCCAACCGGACAAATAATAAATGAGCATTTTTATCCCAGTTATTAAAGTGGCCTATAACGCTTACTGCTGTTGCATTGGGCGCCCAAACTGAAAAATAAAAACCAGCTGTGTTTAAAACCTCTGTAGCATGTGATCCAAATTTATTGTACAAAGAATAATGAGAACCGTTCTGATAATTGGTTACATCTTCTTCAGTAAATAAAGAATAATTCCAAACAGGTTTGGCGCTGTCAACAAAATGTATGTCTTCGTATGGGATATTTTTCAACAATATTTTTATGTAAGAGAATGCGAATTACTTAAACAGATGATTACATGTTTTAAATTACAAATCCATCAGGCAGAACAGCATTTTTCTTTATAACAACAATTCCACTTTTTACGGTATATAATGCATGATCGCTATCGGGTAAATGTGTGCCACCATTGATTCTTACGTCACTGCCGATTCTGCAATTTTTATCTACAATTGCATTTTTTATATAACTTCTCTCCCCTATACCAATTTTAGGTAAACCGTGGTCTAAATCATGCTGAATCTCAGCCAGTGTTTCATAAAAATCACTTCCCATTATATAACTGTTTAGGATTGTAGTTCCAACACCGATCCTTGTTCTTATACCCACTACCGTACTC